>JAGXTJ010000047.1 GCA_018333655.1 Bacillota bacterium
GGAGCTTACGTACTCTTCTCATCCGAGGGATCCTGTTCTTGTCCCAGTCCTTGCCTAGCACGTGTATGAAGAAAAACCTAATTGAAGAAATGTAGGTGTTGATAGTTCCGGCGGATAGCCCTTTCTTCTGCTTGAGGTACAAGATGTATTCTTGAACATCTCTTGTCACGGCTTCGTCCGGGCTCTTGTCCCTTGCCTGCAAGAACTCGTTGAATGCGATTACCCGGCGAGCATATGACTCTCGAGAGGACGCTGGCGTTCCCTTTAACTCAAAGTATAACTCGAGCTCCTTACTGATGTTAAACATACAAACCCCTCCTAAAACGTAATGCCGCCCCGGTCATTACGCTTAGGAGGATCTCTCGACTTACAGTTGACGTGGCAGAAGGGCGACAGTTGTGGTATGATCATCATGCGAAAAGGCTCCCCTTTGTATTGTTTTGTTTGGCGATTAAACAATACCACAAAAGGGGTTGCCTTTTCGTTTTATTCTTTTAAGTTAAGCTATCGCGACAGCGATTTCGTTCTTCCTTGTACACCAAGCCCAATGATGACCCTCGCTTGTCTACCAAAACACCTCGTGGCTCAAAAGCTTGGAGAAAGGTTTATGCCAGGCGCACTACCGCCGAACGTGCTATTGAGCGCATTCTGGTGGGTTATGATATTGAGCACTTACGTTTCCGAGCAGAGAAGCGTTGGTTCTTTGTAGCTTCTCTGGCCGCGATAAACATGCACCTAGGGAATTTGCGTTCCCTTTGACGCTCAGGTGGCTGCGCTCAAACAACCGCTCTTTACCAAATTGGGGCTAACTCAAGCGGCTACAATAGTAGTTCCTCAGCACCTCTTTGCGCGGTCTAGACCCTGTCGGTCTCATCTTGCCACCTACCCACGCACTGGACCACCTGGCGGTGGCGGAGGTGGGTCGACCAGAGGGATAATCACTGCTGCCTGTGTCCCCGCTTCACCGTAAATGTAGTGGTGACCAAGTGAATTCTTACTTACAGTGGCACACAACACTATGACGAGCAGACCCACAAAGGCGACTAATTTCTTCATACGAATCACACTCCTTGTTCACTCTGTCTAGATTATACCGTTAGTAAGCGTTTTGCGTTGCTAGCTTTTTTCTCAACCAACCGCTGTGTTCAACAAAGGGAACAGGGGCAACGCCGTGGTTTTTCGGGCATGCTAGCCACTAGACATCCATAATATGACATCTGGGCCTGTATAAGGGCGTAGTCATCCCTTGGCGCTGATGCTAGGTTTTTGATTCGATTAGACCAGCAACTCTACGCTGCCTTCACTAGGCTCCGCATTTTATCGTGCTGATTTGCTCTTATTCGTCCTACGGCCATTGCCAGCATTACGGCCAGCGCTAGCGTGCACCGCATTGTCATTTTTCGCAACCCACGGATAAAGTGCTTCTCAAAGCCATAGCCCTCATCCAGACGGCTGTTCACCCTTTCAACCGCAGTGCGCTTCTTGTAGTAAGTCTCCCATTTGTAGCTAGAACGGGCTAGCGGGGTGAAAATACGCCGGTTTTCCGCTAGGGGAATGCGCACCCCTCCGCGCTTGCTACACTGTCCTTCCCCTTTGCAGGAAATGCCGTAATGCATGGCAGGACAACGGTATTTCAGTGTCTCGCGATCCTTCTCAAACCCACCAAACGCCATCTCTAATCGTCTGCCAGTCGCCGGGCAATAACAATAGACCGTGCCCTTGTAGTCGTAAACGACGTTCCCCTTATCACCTAGAAGCCGCGTATCTTCGCCGTCCCGCCACATATTGCGGATGTCAATAACTGGCTTAACGCGATGCTCATCCCAAAGCTTTGTCAGGAGGTCAGTGTCATCGTATCCTTTGTCCGCTGTTAAGACTTCACAGCGCCTTATGATCTCCGGCTGTTGGTTTGCTAGCCTGTCAATTACCTTATGTCCCTCGTTTATGTCGGCAACAGCTGCTTTTGTTACGGAAAAACCTACTGGCAACTCATAGGTAGCGTCTACTAGAAGGTGAAGTTTATAGCCAAACCAGATGACTGTTTTTTGCCACAGGGTGCCGTCTTCTCTGCGTCCGCGGTACTCTTTCCTGCCGAAGTCGGCATCTGTATCTCGCCGTCCATCTTGGCGCTCATCATTTGGCCTTTTGGATAGACTGTGGATTGCCTTGCTGTCGATGGCTAAAACTCGCCCGAGATCCGGCAACAAACTACTTGCGTCCTCTACCAGTCGCGCAAAAATACTTTCCAGCTCATCAAGATGCACCATCAGCTTCCGGCAAAAACGAGTGTATACGCAAGCCGGCGGGACCGCTCGCTCTCCTCGCCACGGGTCAAACCCACAAATCTCACGTAGCTGCGCATTGCGCCGCAACTCACGCCGCAGGCTTTCAATGGAGGGGTGCTGGTAGACTATGCCCGCTAGGATTGAGTTCCAGACTGCACGGATGGGGTATTCGTTCCGGCCATTGGCACGTTCGCGCTCTAGCGTTTTCATCAACTCTTCATCTGGAAGCGCAGTAATCACTAGTACCAGACGCTCCAAATCTCCAAGTTCATCGACTTCTTGCCACCCAAAAAATTGCTTCTGTGGTATAATGGCCATGAAGGGAACCTCCTTTTTGCTCTGCGTTCTTTTTGTTTGACAAGAAAGTATTCGCCAGAGGTAGGGGGTTTCCCTTCATATTTCGAATATTATTTCCCTTTTCTTCTGATTTTTGCCTTGGGGTCAATTTTACTGTAGCTAAACGTCCTTGCCCCAAAAACCCTCGCTAACGCTAGGTTGTGCTGGGGTAAAATAAATCTACCACAGCCTCAAAACGCCCTATCTACCGTCCTTTCTGGACATCGCAATTAGGTCGCATAACTGGCCTCCTTTGATTTTCTGTATATATCATAGCAGAATCGCTTGCGTCTGATGCACAAGTCGTGTTATAGTAACGGAGCGTCTTCGGGCGAGCAATGAATTGCAGCTCTCGCAACAAAGTCTTCTGAGAAAAAGTGGCTGCAAAATTCCTGTTGACGAAGTCATCTGTACGTGTTATGATTACAAACGTCGCCGCAAACAGACGGCAGGCTTTGAACCTTGAAAACTGAACAATGCAGACGAGCAGTTACCTCTTAGCGGTGCGCAAGCGCTGCGCAGAGAATAATTGCGAAGATGAAAATCGCAAACTACTCGTAAGAGTAAGTAAAACAAGCAAGTGTTTTTCGAAGCGAGCCTATCGCTTTTCGATAAAAACTTTATCGGAGAGTTTGA
>JAGXTJ010000048.1 GCA_018333655.1 Bacillota bacterium
ATTAGACCCGCGAATAGAGCTAGATCTCCTAAGCTGAAGCGGCCATGGATAACTTGGAAGATGACATAAACATAAGCGACGAATGCGCCAATGGCGCTGATTGCGGAAGTGCAAATCACAACCCACGCGCCCTTAGTGCGGACAGCGTGTTTGGCTTGGAATATTCTGTGGAAGTATGATTGCCAGCGCTTAAGCAATACGTCATGCAAACTATAGAGTCGAGCTTCTTTAGCATACGTCTCATTTAGAATCATTCTTTCAATCAGGTCCTTGCTTCTTGCATTGCTTACCTGAGATTGCTCTACTTCCCAGCTTTGGTCTTCGATACGCCATTGAAGAACTACTGCCGGCAAAACTGACAGAAATAGCAGAAGCGGCACCCACCAAGATATCCCGAAGGTGAGCATTAGCGCAGGAACGAAGGCGAACACACCCACCATCATGCGCCCTATGCCTGTAGCAAGTTGCCATAAATGCTCGGTGCCGCCTTCAGCGAGTTTGAGGGTGTTTAGGGCATTAGGATTCTCAAATAACGAAAGGTCGTCAAGGCCTGCAACCTTACTCAGCAATTGTCGACGACTCTCCCCGACAATTCGCTCGCGAAGACTGTCGATTGCAAGTCCACGCAGCGTTATAATCGCATCAAGAAGAGAAATAGCCACCGGGAAAGCTAGCATCGCACCTAGCAATAAGTGCATGCCAGCCAAATCGGCTATGGTTCTTATGTTGCTGCCGATCAGTCTCGCGGCCTCGTCAATTACGATCTTGCTGATATAGAGGTGTAATATTGGCCCTGCTCCATAAAGGAAGTTTAGTGGGAGGAGGATGCTTACTTCCTTTGGTGCCGCTTGACCAATCAATAACAATGCTCGCTTTACTGCTACTAACTTGGGTAGTGCATTTATCATGATGTTTCCACTTCTCCTAGCTTAGTTATCCGCAAGCCTCTTGGCTAATCAGCCTGATGACCAGACGGACGACGACTCACGTGTAGCGCCGCTGTACCGCGTTTGTTTGGTAGAATGGCGTTGCCCACCTTAACAAGATGAAAACATTCGAGTCCAGGTATCAAAACATTGAGACAAGTCAAGCCGCTAGGTGAACTGTAAGAAACGGAGTAAAAAGCTCGAAAACCATTGCCTGCCAGCCTTTTCAGCAGCTCATTAAGGTGGTCCTCAACGCAGCGTGAAACTTGCGTGCTCTTTATGTTTTCAAACTCGGTAAGTTCCCAGTGCCCCTGGCGAATTAGCTCCCCGATACTTCCTTGTAAGCACTTTTGATATTTGGGGAATCCGTCCAATCTTCTTAGAAATGTCGCCTGCTCCTCAAGGTACTTAGATGCGAATTCTTGGTACATATGGTAATCCTGTACCGCTTCCAGCAGAGCTCGCTCTAACGCATATTCTCGCGATAGAGAACAACCACAACCTCGATAATTACCAATGCCGTCGGGGCGAGGAAACATGATGCAGAATGTTGGAACACCTAAGTCGCTGGTAATGTCAAGACCCACTAGCTGCCCCATAGCCAGTTCGTTAGTTTCATCCCACAAACTTTTTAATTCAGGCGGAAGCGAGTTAGGATCAATTAATCGCAGCGGCTCAGGCGAACTGCGAAGAAATGTGCGTATATAAAATAAGGATTCCGCATCACGTTCGATGCGCTCATTTAATGCGTGAACTGCAGCTTCAACGAAACTTGTACCAAAGGCGGTTCCATTGCCGCTAGAATACCTTGATATCTGTGTGTAGTCAAACTTATCGTTGGGTAATCTGGCATCAAAGTAATCTGGGACAGTGAGGATTAGAGGATGCAGAATTCCTTGGGCGGTATCAAAACTCTGAAATGCTCGACACGGCAGTTCTCTATCCGGATGATGGCGAAGCAAAAGTTCGACGGCCTTATCATTAACTAAGGTGTCAATGCATGGCAATTGACGTACGTTTGACCAGGCTATCTGATCCCCTAATTTTAAGTGAGGGCCACATATAGGTCTACTAAGATAGTGTTCAAGTGCCTCATAAATTGCGCTGACTTTGGATTGTATTCCAATCCCTTTGCCGAGTCCATCTGATAAGTAGTTGCCATTTTGGTCATATAAATAACAACACGATGTAACTAGCCTCTCGCCGTATGTATGTATTTTCACTCGGTAACGTAGTAATTCCAACTCAGAATAGGCCAGCTCAAGTGCTTGGTCAGGCGAACAAGCTCGCCCTGGGATCTGTTGGCAAACCTCATTCATAGCTCTACCTCCTTCTTCGCCTTTTCGGGAGTGTGATTACGCGGCTAGTTCAAGGGTGGTTAAATTATTCCGGGTCCGGCATAGTTGTCGATAGTTAACGCACTTGTCTTTCCACAGATTTTAACGCATACTACGTTAGTATTACATGAATGGTAAAGACGTCCCCTTGTGGTGAATTTCACAGATTCACCGGAGACGTCTCCCAAACAGCATCTTAAATGTAAAACATTCTCGCTGATTGAAGAGTTTTTCCGGTCTTTTACTTTTGGCTAAGGATCCGTCCCCTTAAGCGACCAAATCAAGGCTGTTTAATGCAACCAATTCTTCAACTTCATCTTCAAAATAGCAGCTGAATCCCTCAAACGGTGTTGCCTTTACACTTATTTCGGTGCTCGCTTTCCCCATCTTTTTCACCTCCCTTCCTCGCTATCGTGCAAGACGGCCAGCTTGAGCTAGACAACAATCTTTGGGGAGCGCGCGGTCAAGCCGTCCGTCATCGACCTCAAAATGGTCCCTCTTCAACCCGTTTCTGTTACCTGCAATTGCAGCAGCGGCCTCACTACCATGCAAAGTGTTCTTTGCGAGCAGAATTCCCCAATTTTGCAGAGCGCTTCCCCTAGGGGGGAATTACCGAGTCATCGCGGCAGGTCCCAAGGGCTTTGCGGATAAATTAGAGGGCGGTTACACGGCGTTCAACCCCTGTTTCTCTTGAGGGCGCAGGGAGAGAATTTTTACTAGGAGGAGGAAGTGGAGAGGGACAGGGGTCATTAAATGGGGCGGTAAGAGTGGCCGTCCCTTCATGAGTCGCACTTGCGCGGGCTGTAGGACCTAGTGAAGAGGCAGACATTGTCGTTACAAGGCAGAGAAGGCTGAGCAGAGCAAGGCAGTTTTTCAATTGCTACCCTCCATCCATACAATTTTTGCATGACTCTTCTAGCAACTCCATGATATACTCATCACAGCATGTGGCACAAGGACAATATTGTGGCATGGATGACACAGCTTCAATTTACGGAACAGGAAGATTCAGTTTAGGATGGGCGGTGTGGAGCAGTGGTAGGGGCGAAGATTCGCAAAGCGCGCAAAGAAGCGGGACTAACCCAGGCCCAACTAGCGGGGACCGAGCTATCCCGCTCTTTGATTAGCGAGATTGAGCGCAATAAGCGCAACCTGTCAACTGCGACACTGCATATACTGGCGCAAAAGCTCAATAAGCCGCTGGAGTATTTCGTGGTTGAGTGGAGAGTGTCAGGCGCCGAGAGGGCCCTGCTGCTCATCAACCACGCTCACGCCTGTATCGAGATCGGCGATAGTGAGGGCATCCGACTAGCCCTAGATGCGCTGAAAGGGTTCGGAGCTTTGCCAGATGACGTTAAAGCTCGTATGCATGAGCTGATAGCGTGGCATGAGCAAAAGGAGGGTAGGCCCCTAGGTGCCGTTAACCATGCGCTGACGGCTGAAGTGCTGTTTGCGGCGGAGGGGCGGCGCGACAAGCAGTGGTACTGCTGCTATCTCGCAGCACACGCAACCTATGCCTCAGGCTTGTACTCGCAGGCGCTGGAGATGTGCAACAAGGCGCTTGGCATATTTAGAAGTGCAGAAGACATGCCAAGTAAACGACAACTAACGCTGTATCTGCTCGGAAGCATTTACTTCGCGCTTGGCAAGATTGAATCGGCGCAAAAGTGCTATACAGAGATTGCAGCCTCTGACGGCGAGGAAGACAAGCGGAGCTTGCTTCAGGCCTACCACGGTAAAGCCATATGTGCACAACAGCTAGGAAATACCGTAGAGGCGCTCAGGTGGGCCGAACAAGCCGCGCTACAGGCAGAGCAGTGCCGCGATATGGAGTTTTACGCCTCCTCGTTGATCACTTGGGGGTCGTGCCTTGTTAAAATGGGGCATAACGATAAGGCCCTAGCAGTGCTGTGGAACATTGACAATGACTCTCGTTTTGCCGCTCACATTGCGCACACCGCGCGCCGAGAGCTTCTTCTTTGCCTAGCCGAACAAGACCCCTACCCAGGGGTGATATGTATTTCGCTAGAGCAGTATCTGTCGGCCGTGCTCTTAGTCGCACCCAAGCAGGGGGGTTATGAAGACACAAAGACGCAGTGGGCAGTGGCTAAAAGCCGGCTAAGGAGGGCTGCGAAGGGCGACATTGTGTCCGTGATACAACAGTTCGCTTCACTTTTTCTTGCCCTAAGCCACAGTGCCCGCGCGGCAGAAGTGCTGGCCTATGGGGCATCCCTAATGGAGCGGAATAACGACTCTCACGCGGCCTACACCCTGCTGAAAGAAGCATATAGGTTACGCAGGGATACCGCCGTCGAAGTGGGATCCCTATAGCTTGCGTGGGGACACATTAAGTAAGTAACCTTCTGTCTGCACGGTTCCTTCGCCGCGACGTACAGAGGCCATGGGACAGATAAGGACCTGCTAGGCGGCATCTTAGGGCTGCTGCCGGATGACGAGAGGCTAAGAGACGCCTTTCTTCTAGCCAAAGAGAAGGGCTGCTCGACAAGGTGCTAGACCACTGCCATAGGGTTAAAGAGGCTGGTAAAACTATAGAGCTTGCGGAAAGATTAATGGTCACCATGCGGTATACAATTCGTAATCAGCGGTCTCCAACGAACTGTGTTCTATCAAGACTTCTAACAAAAGTTCTAACGGAAGCCAGCAAAGAGGGGCATAGTTGAGCCAAACTCGCGTTCGTAAATGTGGCATAAACCTTTGCTATTACTGATTCTAGCCAAGCCCACCAGAGGTGGACTAAGACCACGCGCCTGTCTGGCAGTCAAGAGGTCAACGGTTCGATCCCGTTATGCTCCACCAAAAGAATCAGTAACGCCAAGGGTCTTCATCCCTTGGCGTTTTTGTATTTTGCTGAGCGCGAGGCAGCTCCTGCTCTCGCTACTTGGGGAATTTCAGTGTTTAATGAAATTTCATTGGTGGACAGCATGCTAGTGACAAGTTTGAGCTAGCGGCTTGGTGCGTTATGAGCAACCATCTACACGCTATCGTTAAGACTGAGCTCGCGACGTTATCGCGGGCGGTGAAGGTCATCAACTTGCGGTACGCGGCCCGATACAATCGCAGGTATCGGCGGGTGAGCCCGGTTTTTGGCGACCGTTACCGCAGCGAAGTTATCGAGGACGACGCCTACTTGCTCGGCGCCTTACGTTACATACACAAAGAACCATACTTTTGTTCACTTCTCGCGTAGTAGTCAGTCAAAATGAGTGGGGTGAGCGCAACAACAGTATGATAGGGGGTTTTATTAAGGGGATAGAAGCTCGCCCGCTGGTTCTGGATGAGTTCGACGAGAAGCTGTGGGTGGTCGCGGTTGAGACTGTAAGGGTAATGCCAGATGGCGGGCTACTATTTCAATTCAAAAATGGGGCGGGTTTTGAGGACTCACAGAAAAAATGCTCTCCATATGAAGCACTCAAGCCAGTCATTAGACTGGTTCTTAATTTCATCTGGGTTGAAGGAATTCAAGTAGACCTATTGAAATTATGGAAACAACAGTTGTTATGGCGTCCCAGAATGGGGCAAATAGAGCAATGTGTTTTGGTGCTCATAATTGTTGCAGATTAGCTACCTAAGTTGTCTGTACAGGGTGAGGCCGCAAAGTTGGTAGTACTCCGGGCATAACAGGTTTAGGAGGTGGGTTCATGGTTGGCCTTCGCATCAAACAGGTCAGAATATCATTGGGACTGTCTCAGGCCGGTAGCAGGCGAAGTGCTCTCTCGTTCGTACATAGGAGCCGTAGAAAGAGGCAGGGTCAATCCTACACTGGATAAGCTCAAATTGATTGCTGAACGGTTAGGCAAGCCTGTTTCGTTCTTTGTGCCAGACGAGCAGGAGCTCCTGTCTGACAGGTTAGAGGCAATGCTTAACCAGGCCAGGGCCTTAGTAGGGGCTAAAGAATGGACACAGGCGAAGGCTCTGTTTGACGAGTGTCAGCAAGCTTGCAGTCAGGTAGTTCGTCCCTGTGTTCGCGCACTCTATTTGGAGGTCAGGGCTGAGATTGAGCTTTACGGGGCGGGCGTGCTTAAGGCTGTAGATTCCTACAAGGCAGCAGCACAAGCCTATAAGGATGCCAGTCTGACAGCTTCAGCATGGAAGTGCCTGTACACCTCAGCTATGCAACTGTATTTGGCAAACCATGTAAGTTACGCGAGCTTTGTGGCGCTGAAAACTCTAGAAACCATTGAACCTGACGAGGGTCTTGTCGATGAACTGGCGAAGACCCACTATCTGATAGGATGTTGCTACGCAGCCCTCGGTAATAGCACCGGCGCAAGCGAGCATTTTTCACAGGAAGACGTCGAGGAGTGGGAGCATTTAAAAGACAATTGGGCTATAACCAAGTGTTCATTACTGCGAAACCCTGACGAAGTAATGAAAGTAGTGTCCCTCTTTTCCCAGTCATTCATTAAGCTTGCCCGCTACAGGGATGCTGCCGATGTACTGAGTTTTGGTGCTGAACTGCTAGAGCAGCAGGGCCGACCCAAGGAGGCCCTTGAGCTGATGAAAGCTGCCTGCGACCTGTATAAGAGAAGACCACAGTAGCACTGTGCTACTATCATGTCCTTGTGACACTCCAATCCATCAGTTACAATTAGAGAGAGCAATATAGGAAAATGATGGATAGAGGGTGAGAAGTGTGTTCAGGAGAGTAACAGCCACTCTGCTGGTGGTGCTGGTGCTACTCTGTCAGCCCATGAGACTGGTTAGAGCTGGCCCAGTAACAGCCAGCCCAAATAATGACGTCGTAGTTGTTTTGTGGGATCCACCGAAGCCGTAAGGCTCGGAAATTCCACCGGAGGTAACCGCCGCTCGCTGGTCAGTTCATGCCGTGTGTGATGCACCGTCGTGGAATGATTGGTCTTCACGACTAAGTAAAAGTAAGATGAGATGAGGTGTATGTTTTGCACAAGCGCACTGTCGTGGGTGTCCTCGTCGTTTGTCTGGTAGCAGTAATGTTTGGTTCTTTGGCTTTCGCATCGTCCAGCCCACAGCCTCAAGATTATACTCCCTATAGAGAGTAATTGGCTATCATATCAAGCTGACAGGGTCAGCTTCCTAGATGAGCTTAACCGCTTCACACCAGAAACTCGTTTAAAGGCTCTGGTTATGCTTGAAGACTACACAGACATGCAAATGTTAAACACCATGCTAGAACCCGAAACACACCGACTCTTTTACCTGCGGGCGGGGATTCCCGCTTTGCTGGCGGGAAGGACCATCTTGGAGCACTTCACATTTTGCGCAGGCGACGAGCAGTTTACTGGCCATCTTTGCACAGATAAGGTCATAGAGAAGTTCATAAACATGATTCTCCCGAAGAACATTGAAACATGTGAACAGGAGCTTATGAACATTCGGCGGGCGCTTGCAAAAGAGAACGGACTTGAGAGTAAGGCTATCCTGACTAAGCAGGAAAATGACCTTGTCCAGGCCATTGACATCCTCAGAAAACACGGAAAAACGGAGGTTCGAGTATACGCGATTGGTATAGAGGCTAGAGTGAAAGACTTGTTCGAACTCCAGAGTTAACCAGGAATTGATTTGGTAGATGTTGCTGCAGTACGGGGTACTGTTGACATCAGATTGACAAACCCTGTGTTTTCGCCATTACGCCCAGAGGAACGCAGATAGGCCTCTATGCTTGAGTCAGCGCCCAACAGACATTAAATACCCCGCAGCTACTGAGGTTCGCGCTGTGTATCTCAGAGCGCCACTATGCTGTAGTTCTCTGTTCAGCATCGTGCATCGGCTGGCCACGGAGTTCGCGATGGGTAGCTTAGAGGATTTGTGCGGTGTGGTCGCGTGTCCATAGTCTACTGACGATTGCATAATGAGTAGGGGTTCATTGGTGAAAACGAAAGGGCATGAAGGGGGTGTTTGAATGAAGATTAAAGGGATTACTCTTCGTCGATGGCTTATAGTCATTGTTCTGATGATTGTAGTGGTGTTTCTAGGCTTTGGCCAATTCGCGACATTCATGATGCGGACGGCCGAGTCGAACAGCTACGTTGCGGAGCGATATCTGGTTGAAAACTACCCCGGGTTTTCCCCAACAGGGCGAAATTTCGGGCCTGTCACTTGGAGGAAATCCTCGCACATTTTTCTAGGATCAATGGACAGCAGTGAAGTGGAGATTGAGATTGTGGTCGACCGGGGCAGGGCTCAATTAAAGGAAATACGTCGTAAGTAACACCCCAAACTCGGGGATGCCAAACGCACGCAGCGGAAGGTTCTGCTCTCCCCTTCTGATACAAGCATAGCACGGATTCTGGTTGTCCAGCAAAAGGGGTATAGGGCATATCTCAAGTATCCTATGCTCGCTTTGTGGATCTATGGCCGCTGTTGATTCATCGAGCAGCACGAGTTCGGCTTTGGTGTGGCGCAGCAGCGCACGCGCTATGGCGATTTTTTGCCATTCTCCGACGGATAGGTCGGTTCCCTGTTCAAGCATTTTGCTAAGTGGTGTATCCTAGGCCAAGGGGTAGCTCTGCGATGTCGAGACCGACCTCCTGAGCTACTAGCCACAATGTACTATCGTATGGCTAAGGATGATTGGTAAACTTCGGCGCCCTCATAAACCATAAGTTCAAGGTGTCCAAGGGCAGTTATAATGTAACCTCCTCTAGCTTACGGTGAGGACGCAGGGGTTGTCCGACGACAACGGTTTCCGGGGCCATTTGACTTGCATTGCGGTATGGCATACAGTAATACTGGAGGTGAAGGAAGAATGGATACCGCAAAAGTGGCAATCAGTATCAACAAAGAGATTCTTAAGAAATTGGATAATCTCGTAAAGGACCATGTTTTCCCAAGCCGAAGCCGGGCAATTCAAGAGGCAGTGGAAGAGAAGCTTAACCGAATGCAACGAACTCGGCTTGCTGAACAATGTGCCAAATTGCATCCAGTACACGAACAACAATTGGCTGAAGAAGGGTTGTCTCTCGAGGTGGATAAATGGCCCGCATACTAAGAGGTGAGATCCGGTGGGCTGACCTCAATCCAGTTCGTGGTCATGGGCAGGGTGGAATGCGCCCGGTGGTTATTATCAGTCAAGATGTCTTCAACGAACGTTCAGGCACTGTAATCGCCATGGCTATAACGAGCCAAGCGCAGAGAGCGGGATTTCCATTAACGCTTGATCTAGAATCAACAAACCTTCCCAAGCGATCATGGGTGAAAATCAGTCAAGTTCGTACGCTATCAGATGAGCGAATAGGGCATGTTATTGAGAAACTGCCTCCTGAAACGATGAACCAATTGATAGAAGGGCTAAACGAAATCGTGGGTGGCTAGCAAGACATAGGATCCGCAGAAATCCGTCCCTTGCCCTACTGTCCCGATAAACGTGATTTGGGGCGACATTCAATGAGTATCCACCAACTAGCGTCCGCAATCGATAAACTCTTGACTTCCCTTGCTCCATCACACCGCCCGACACGCACTGACATGAGGTGCAGAAAGAATCAGTAACGCCAAGGGTCTTCATCCCTTGGCGTTTTGTGTTTTCGCGCATTGCCCCCGTTATAAATTTTGGGAAGGTAGGATCCAAGGCAGGAATCCCCGCATCCTGCGGCTAACACTAAACTAAGCAAAGCATTTCGAGGAGTGTAGATAATGGAAGAAACCGGTACAGCCATTATTCTGGCTGGCGGTCTAAGTACCAGAATGGGCTTCAGCAAAGAGGCTCTTCTCATTAATGGAGAGCGCCTCCTGTATTCTCTCCATGACACTCTGCGCAGGCGATTTGAACAGATCATCGTAGTTAGCAATACCCTGGAGGATAGCGAAAAAAGAATGCTTGAAGTGGTGCGCGACGAACTGGTGGGACTTGGTCCCCTAGGCGGCATTCATGCCGGGCTAAAAACTGCGAAGAGTAGGTACAGTTACGTGCTGGCCTGTGACATGCCATATCTTAACATGGACTATGTATCGTTTCTGCAGGGCCGGCTTCCTCCCCCTGACCAAGAGATCTCCGCACTGGTCACCGCCCTTGGTTGCCATATGGAACCTTTTAACGGCTTCTATAACAGATCGCTGGTAGACCCTATCCGTGTCTTTGCGGCTACGGGGCAAAAAAGCCTGACAGCATTCCTGCGCTCTCAGAGTGCCGTACTCGTTGACGAGGACACAGCAAGGCGCTTTAGCCCGGATTGGTCCATGTTCGCCAACATCAACACCCCTGCAGACATGCTCGCCCTAACCGGCAGTCTGGCGACGAAAGGAGGTAGAACACATGACAGAGACTAAGTCTGTCAGGATCATGAAGATTAATGCTGGTGAGACAACTTGGGGGACTGATCTTGTTGTAGATGAGGCCCCCTTGAGTATTCGCATCAACGGACACAGGTACGCCACTCTCATGTGCACTCCTGCTGCAATAGAATACTTGGTGATCGGTTACCTCCTCTCAAGTGGTGTAATCCATAAGCTTGATGACATTTCAGGTATCGAGCTTGATGAGATCAACTTGATAGCAAAGGTTTCGCTGGCTGCTCCCTTTTTCCCGGATTTGCGCGAAAAGACCCTAACCACTGGTTGCGGTAAGGGTGAGATTTACCTCGAGGTGCTTCAGTCCTGTCGGTATAACGATATGGAAATGATTGTGGGCGCCGAGGACCTCCTTTCTCTGGTGTCCCGCTTTAATAAAAGCTCACGCCTCTTTCAGGAAACCGGCGGAGTGCACAGTGGCGCCATTTGTTCCACAGAAGAAACCTTGCTCTTTCATGAGGATATTGGCCGCCACAACGCTGTTGACAAGTTGGTCGGTGAGGCTTTGGCGAAAAGACTCAACCTCGCTGACAAGCTGCTTTTGACTAGTGGCAGGCTTTCCTCCGAGATTTTGCTCAAGGCTGCCAAGCAAAGCATACCGATCATTGTGTCGCGTTCAGCCCCCACAGCCCTGACTATTGAGCTGGCTCTGCGTCTCAATGTCACCCTAGTCGGCTTTGCCCGGGGTAACAGAATGAATATTTATAGTGGGGCAGGACGTATAAAAATACATTGAATTTTTCAGGGTTTTAGGGGCGAATCATAGTCTCTTTTGCAAATATTCTTTAAATGGAGGAGGGTAAAGCAAGTGGGAGTAGAGAAGGAGCGCAATAAATATCTAGACCTGCTATCTCCTGTTCCTGTGTTGGAATTGTCTCATCCAGAAAAAGGGAAGGCGCTGTTGAATGAGAAGATAGTGCCTGAGCAAGAAGCCTTAAGGGAAGTGGCGAGAACACTGCTGCTAGCAAAGAACCCTGTTATTTTTGCGCCGGGGCGGATTCTGCTTTGGGGTTGGGGGGAAGGTTCTTACGAAAAGGCAGAAGCGTTAAAAGTTTTGGCGGCGGAAGTTGGCGCGGAGATCCTGCCTGTGATGGATGTGCGCCCGGAGTATCCTAAGATGAGAACTGCCACAGAAATCAATCCGTATCACGTGGATTTAGTTATCGGTCATAATAAATATGATGTGGCAGTTTTTATGGGAGTCGAATGCTCTTATGCCGATGTCGCCTTAAAAATCATTAGAGATGGTACTGAATGTTATACGGTTGCTTTATGCGGCCACTTAGGGCATGTGGATGCTTCAGCTACTTTCTGTCATATGGGGCGTGATCAAATCGCCGAGTTAGCGGCAGTGGTAGCTGAAGTTAAACAGGAACTGCAAGCGGGCCAAGGGGTAGGGAAAAAGCATCATGGTAATTTAGCGGAAGGGAATGTGTAGTGTGCATGGGGAAGCTTGAGCTGAGTGCTATTTTTTCTCGCTATGAGGGAACGCGAAGCGATTTGGTTCCCATACTCCAAGACACGCAAAGCCTACTGGGCTACTTGCCCGTGGAAAGCCTAAATGAGATTTCAAGCTTTCTTTCTGTCCCGCTTAATCAGATTTATGGAGTGGCAACGTTTTACAGTCAGTTCTATTTTACCAGACAGGGCAAAAATCAGATTAAAGTATGCTGCGGTACCGCGTGCCATGTAAAAGGCGCACCCCGCTTGATAGAATCTTTTGAGCAGCAGCTTGGCATCAAATGCGGCACGACTAGCGATGAATATGAGCACAGCCTGCAGAAGGTAGCGTGTTTTGGTTGTTGTAGTCTGGCACCGGTTGCGATGATAAATGAAGAAATTTTTGCGCGACTTACGCCTGAAAAAGTAGGTCGTCTTATTGCTGAAAAAATAAGGGGAGAGGCGAAAGAAAGTACGGCCGGAGGGGAGCGTCACGCACATGTCTAAGGCAGAATATCAGGTAAGAGTAGGTTTGACTTCATGTGGCGTGGCTGCCGGAGCAAAGGCAGCCTACGATGTTTTAAAGGCCGAGTTGCTGGCAGTAGGGATTGTGCCGCAAGGAATCGGCTGTATCGGCATGTGCTATAACGAGCCCTTAGTAGAAGTAATCACTCCAGCAGGAGCAAGATATATTTATGGCCACGTTACTGCGGAAGACGCCCGGCAGATTGTTAAAAAGCATGTTATTGAAGGTGTTCCGGTTGAGGAATCATTGGTGCTGCTGCCTGGCAGAGAAGACGCCAACAGTGCTTTTTTGCAGAAACAACACCACGTGCTGCTGAAAAATTTCGGGGTAATCGACCCGGAAGATATTGAAAGCTACTTGCAGAATGAAGGCTATGTTGCCTTAAAAAAAGTACTGACTACAATGAGTCCGACAGAAATTATCGAGGAGATTAAAATAGCGGGCTTGCGCGGACGAGGCGGTGCCGGTTTTCCTACCCATATTAAAATGACTGCTACCCGTCAAGCTAAGGGTGAAAGAAGGTATGTGGTCTGTAATGCTGACGAGGGAGACCCTGGCGCCTTTATGGATCGCTCGGTGTTAGAGGGAAGCCCCCACGCGCTTCTTGAAGGGATGATAATTGCGGCTTACGCCATTGGGGCAGAACACGGATATATCTATGTGCGTGCCGAATATCCCATGGCTGTTGATCGCCTAAAAAGAGCGATTGAACAGGCTAACAAAAAGAATATTCTCGGTGAAAATATTCTGGGCACAAGTTTCAACTTCAAGCTGGAGATATTTCAAGGTGCAGGAGCATTTGTTTGCGGAGAAGTGTCTGCGATGCTCCGTTCTATTGAAGGTTTTCGCGGTTGGCCAAAACCTTTGCCTAGGCCGAGTGATAGCGGCTTATGGGGAATGCCAACATTAGCAAATAATGTTAAAACCTTTGCTTTTATCCCGGAAATTATTAACCGTGGCGGAGAGTGGTTTGCCGGCATCGGTACAAAGACCAGTCCGGGCACCGCCGTATTCGCTTTGGCTGGGCAAATCAAGCATGCCGGTTTAGTTGAGGTTCCCATGGGGATAACGCTACAGGAAGTTATTTACGATATCGGTGGCGGAGTTGCGGGAGGCTTAGTCTTTAAGGCCGTACAAATAGGCGGCCCTTCAGGAGGATGTCTGCCAAAAGAACGGCTTGACTTAAAGGTGGACTTTGACTCTTTGCTTGGTGCAGGCGCCATGATGGGCTCGGGTGGCATGATTGTGTTGGATGAAACTACCTGCATGGTAGATTTAGCCAAGTATTTCCTAGAGTTTACTGTGGATGAATCTTGTGGCCAATGTACACCTTGCCGTGAAGGCACGCAACAATTGCTTAAAATATTAATAGACATAACCAGCGGGAAAGGTTCGGAGGAAGATCTTGCTTTGCTTGAGGAAATGGGCAAGGCAATTAGTGTCGGCTCCCTTTGCGGCCTGGGGCGAACTGCCCCCAACCCGGTGTTAAGCACACTGCGTTATTTCCGTTCAGAATACGAGGCTCATATAAAAGAGAAGGCATGTCCCGCCCTTCATTGCAAAGCATTGATTGCCTACTATATCGACGCTGTAAAATGCAGAGCATGTGGCCTATGTCTAAGGGAATGCCCGGAAAAGGCGATCAGCGGAGAGAAAAGAGTGGCTCATGTGATTGACCAAGCTAAATGCACCACTTGTGGCGTATGTTTAACCGTTTGCCCAGATAAGTTCAAGGCAGTAATGCGTGTCACCGGGCAGCAAAAACTAGAGCTACTAAAGGGGGTTAAGAAATAGGATGATAACTCTCTTAATTGATAACGAAAAAATAACGGTGCCAGCAGGAACGACTGTGCTCGAAGCTGCTCAGGCTGCTGGTAGCTACATTCCTACCCTCTGTTATCATCCTGACCTTTCTACTTTTGGCGGCTGCCGTGTCTGTATGGTGGAAGTAAATGGCAAATTCGTGGAAGCTTGTCGCACTCAGGTAGAGGGAGGGGCGGTCGTAGTCACCGATTCGCCGGCGCTCACGGATTTGCGTCGCTCGCTGGTAGAGATGGTTTTAATTAACCATAATCAGGACTGTCAGTCCTGTGTGCGCAATAATAATTGCGTTTTGCAGGAAGTTACGGCGTACGCTGGAATTACTAAGGAGCGTATGGCTAGGCTACGTCGCGATACCAGCAAAATTCCGACGGACACATCTAATCCGTTCTTTGATTTTGACTATACGCGCTGCGTGCTTTGCGGGATATGCGTCCGCACATGTCGCGAAATCAATGGTTCGGAAGCCATAGACTTTGCCAACAGAAGTAATGCTACCAGGATTAGCCCGCTTGGCGGCTGGCCTTCCACCGAATCTATTTGTGAATCTTGTGGCGAATGTATGGAGCGTTGTCCAACCGGGGCGTTAGCCCGCAAAAATAGCCAGGTTCCTGCTAGGGAAGTGAAAACCGTTTGCCCCTATTGTGGCACTGGTTGCGGCGTATACTTGGGTGTTAGGGGCAATAAAATCGTGACGGCCCGCGGTGATCGAGAGAATCCGGTAAATAGGGGCCAGCTTTGCGTCAAGGGACGCTTTGGTTACGATTTTGTAGGCCACCCGGGCCGTCTTAAAACTCCGCTGATCAAAAAAGAGGGAAAGTTCGTGGAAGCTTCTTGGGATGAAGCTCTCACGCTGATAGTCGATAGAATTAAAGAGGCGCAGAGAAAGTACGGCCCGGAAGCACTCGGCGGTCTAAGCTCCACCCGAATTGCTAACGAAGATAACTACCTCTTTCAAAAACTACTGCGCTCATTAGGCACTAACAGTGTGGACTGTAGTGCCCGTCTCTGACACGCTCCCACAGTGGTCGGTCTGGCCACAGTACTAGGCAGCGGAGCAATGACGAACCCCATCGGTGAAATTGAGGGTGCGGGTGCTATTTTAGTAACCGGTTCCAATCCGGCTGAAAACCACCCGATTATTGGCTACAGGATGCGTAAAGCAGTTAGAAATGGCGCCAAGTTGCTTGTGATTGACCCGCGGCAGACTAAATTTGCAAAGGCTGCCACAGTACATTTGCAGCTAAAACCCGGCACAGATGTGGCCCTCTGTAATGGCCTTGCTCACGTCATAATCAAAGAAGGGCTTGAAGCAAAGGAATATGTAGCTAACCGCACCCACGGCTTCGAGAACCTAAAAAAAATGGTGGCAAAATATACGCCGGAATATGTATCGGTAATTACCGGTGTGCCACCTGAAAAGATTATTGCTGCCGCCCGTCTCTTTGCAGAGGCCGATGTGGCCTCCATTTTCTATTGCATGGGAGTGACGCAGCATACTTCCGGGACAGAAAATGTACTGGCATTAGCCAACCTTTCGCTCTTAACCGGCAATCTCGGCAAGGCTCATGGCGGCATGAATCCCTTGCGCGGGCAAAATAATGTGCAGGGAGCCTGCGACATGGGCTGTCTGCCCAACGTGCTTACCGGGTATCAGCCGGTGCACAGCGACCGTGACACAGGCACCTATTGGCAGCGCGTCAAAGAATCATGCCAGTCAGAAGAGCAGGATTGTTGTGAGCAGCCTACGGAAATGATCACTAGTATTGAATTTGAACAGCCTATCCCGGTTAGCGCCAGCGTCAGCGATTATGTGCGAGCTAAGTTCTCTAAGGCTTGGAATGTCGAACTATCTGATGTGCCGGGCCGGACCATTGCCGAAATGTTTCACTTCCTGCCTAGCAGGCGCAATCAGGTCATGTATATTGTAGGAGAAAACCCTTTAGTTTCTAGCCCGCATATTGACATGGTTCGTGAATCTTTGACAGGGATGGATTTTGTCATCGTGCAGGATATCTTTTTTACTGAAACTGCTGAATATGCCGATGTCGTTTTGCCAGCAGCCTCTTTTGCAGAAAAAGACGGAACTTTTATCAACACGGAAAGAAGAGTGCAGTTGATTCGCAAGGCAGTAAATCCACCTGGAGAGAGCAGGGCCGATTGGGAAATTATACAGGAATTGGCCAATAGATTTGGTCTGAATTGGAATTATAGCAACACTAAAGAAATATGGGACGAAGTGGTAGCTTTAACGCCCCATTATTTCGGTGGCATGAGCTATGAACGGCTGGAAAAGGCAGGGCTTCAATGGCCTTGTCCTACACCGGAACATCCCGGCACTGCTTTTTTGCATAAAGATAAGTTTTCCCGCGGGATTGGCCAGTTTTCGACGGTGGAGTACAGACCGCGGGCGGCTGAGGCTGCAGATAAAGAATATCCCTTTATTTTGACTACCAGCCGTCAGCTTTATCATTTCCACACGCGCACGATGACGGGCAAAAGCGCAGGGTTGAATCACTTTTTAAGCGAGGAATTGATGCAAGTCAATCCAGAAGACGCTGCCGCGCTTCACCTCAGGGACGGAGACTTAGTCAATATTACATCGCGCAGGGGCTCGATTAAATCGAAGATCCAATTAAGTGAGCAAGTGCCTCGGGGCCTCGTGTCGATGAGTTTTCATTTTGCCGATACGCCCGTCAATGTAGTAACAGATCCTGCAGTCTGCAATATGTCGGTAGCCTCAGGGCTTAAGGTAACGGCGGTAAAAATAGAGAAGGCGGAACGACTTTAAGGGCCAAGCACGCGAAAGAACAACAACGCCAAGGGTCTAGAGCCCTTGGCGTTGTTGTGGATGCGTTCATCGTATCCGTCGTAAAATGACTTCTTCATGCTTTGAGACTTCCGCGGCTATTCGGTCTATTTTGTCTCCGTTCTGTTTGTAACCATCAAAAAGTAATTTCAACTGCAGGCCGTGGTCGTTTTCTATCCGCACGACTGTCTCCCTAATTGAAACGACTTCTTCTGTAATAGCCCCTACCTGTTTGGTGAGCGTTCCCATTTGAATGACCAGAGCACTGCCCTGGTTGGAGAGTGTGTCGACCCTATCCGTGAGGGTATCGAACCGATCCGTGAGTGTGTCGAATTGGTTCGCCAGAGCACTGCCCTGGTTGGTGAGTGTGTCGACCCGATCCGTGAGTATGCCGAATTGGTTCGCCATAGCGCTACCCTGGTGCGTGAGTGTGTCGACCCTATCCGTGAGGGTATCGAACCGATCCGTGAGTGTGTCGAATTGGTTCGCCAGAGCATTACCTTGGTGCGCGAGTGTGTCGACCTTGTCCGTGAGTGTATCGAACCGATCCGTGAGGGTGTCGACCTTGTCCGTGAGTGTATCGAACCGATCCGTGAGTGTGTCTACCTTGTCCGTAATCGTGCCGAACCGATCCGTGAGTGTGTCTACCTTGTCCGTAATCGTGCCGAACCGATCCGTGAGTGTGTCTACCTTGTCCGTAATCGTGCCGAACCGATCCGTTAGTGTGTCGACCTTGTCCGTGATCGTGCCGACCTGATTGGTCAGTGCACCTACTTGACTGGCGATTAACTCTAGCAACTCTCTATTCTTCATGGATTACGCTCCCCCCTTTGCGCTAGTTTCCCTAGTGACTTCTCACAGATGTGCGCAATTTCGTGATGCTACTCAGTAAGCCCACATCTTTCTTCTGATGATATTGTAGTTTTATTAGCGCTACTTAGCAACATCAGTCTACAAAATTCGTAGTAAATCGACCTTCAGGATGAAAACTAAAGGGATTTCCCTATTTGTGGCGAACTGTGTTCTAAGTGGCGAACTGTGTTCTAAGTGGCGAACTGTGTTCTAAGTGGCGAACTGTGTTCTAAGTGGCGAACTGTGTTCTAAGTGGCGAACTGTGTTCTAAGTCGCGAACAGGACTCATAACATAGGCAGAAGTTGAGGTGTGCGCGTGTCACGAAATTTAGTGCTTGCCCTCGCTTGCGGGTTGGCTTTGTCGCTCATGGGCAATATCTTTCTCTACCGTCAGTTGCAGCAAAGCCCCGAGGTAATATATGTTGAGGCGCCAAAGAGCCAAGAAGCGCCTGCTACAAGTGCCCTGCAGGCGCCAGTGGTGGTGCATGTGAGCGGCGCCGTAAATAGGCCGAGCGTGTATACTCTCGCCGCAGGTAGCCGCGCTATGGCGGCCATAGAAGCGGCGGGGGGTGCGGTTGCCGACGCCGACCTTGAACGCATCAACTTAGCGCGTGTTCTCGCAGATGGGGAGCAACTACACATCTCACGGCGCGGGGAACAGAGCCCTACCACGTCGACTCCTACTTCTCCGACGCCCGGCAATGTGCGCATCAATATAAATACGGCTACGCAAGCCGAGCTAGAGACTCTGCCCGGCATTGGTCCGACCAGGGCGTTGGCCATCATTGCCTATCGCCAGCAGCGGGGACCATTTGCAAACCCAGAGGATTTGATGAACGTCAGTGGAATTGGTGAAAAAACATACGAAGGGCTACAAAACTTGATTCGCGTCCGCTAAAACGCCCTACACAGACACTTATTCTTGCCCGCGTTGGCGGGCTTTTTTTGTTACGAAATTGTGGCTCATCTGCATGAAATGACCACGCCTAGCCATGCTAAGTACAGAGGTGATTTATATGCTCCACAAAGGAAATGTTGTCCGTACCATGGCCGTCGTTCTTACTCTCGTGCTTGTTCTAGTTTTTACCCTAGTGCCGCTCTGGGCCCGAGCGCAGGAGCCAGGTACTCGTAACCTGCGGCAGGGCGATAGGGGACCAGACGTTACCGAAGTGCAGCGACGTTTGACCCGCTGGGGTTACTACTTTGGCCCCATCAGCGGAACTTTTGGCGCAGAGACACTGCGCGGTGTGCACCTATTTCAAAGACGCAATGGCTTGCCAGTCACGGGCATCGTAGGGCCACTCACCTTTGCCGCCCTGGGCATCCCTATGCGACGCGACGTTCCGGCACCCAATCGCACGGCAGCTGTCACTCCGGGAGGCGGGGTAAATCCTAACGACATGCATATGCTGGCCAGGGCCATTTATGGCGAAGCGAGGGGAGAACCGTTTGAAGGGCAAGTAGCGATAGCCGCAGTCATACTGAACCGCGTACGAAGTCAAAAATTCCCAAACACTATCAGTAGCGTAATTTACCAGCCCCTAGCCTTTACCGCAGTTGCAGATGGCCAATTTTATCTTACACCTAGTAGTGAGGCCTACCGCGCGGCCCAATTAGCCATAAATGGTTGGGATCCTAGTGGAGGAGCACTGTACTACTTCAACCCGCGCACTGCTACATCTGCCTGGATCTGGACGCGACCATACATCAAGACCATAGGCCAACATCGCTTTTTGCGGTAAGTGCCGACAAGGGAGGTCATTATTATGCGTAGACTGCCGTGGATTGTCAATGTGCTAGCTGTCGTGCTCGTGGCAGGGAGTCTGTACTGGGGTTTTGGCCAGATGAGAGTTAAGAATCAGCTTTTGACACGTTTAGAAAACACCTACCAGCGGGCATTCAACGATCTGGCCTTTAACTTGGCGGCAATCGATGCCGAGCTTGGCAAAGCTACCGTGGCAGGCTCTGAAGAGCAAGCCATGATTCGCCTGGCTGCAGTCTGGCGACAGGCCTACGTAGCGCAGGCCAATGTAGGACAGGTGCCGCTAGGCGTAGCTAGCTTAGAGAACACCGGGCGATTTCTAGCCCGCATCGGCGACGCCGTTCTCTCAATTGCTTCGCGGGGAACGATGCCGACGCCAGAAGATCGGCAGTTGTTATCTGTATTGCGGACGCAAGCTAGGGAGATGGCCACCGCCATGGCGGCTGTGCAGGCCACGGTGCTAGGAGATAACGTGCGCTGGACAGACTTAGAGATGAAAACCCTGCTAGATCGCGCCCCCCGCGACAGCCAAGTATTGGGGCAATTTCGCGCCTTAGAGGACCAAATTCAGCAGTTCCCCGAAATCACTTTCGGTGAACATGTCAATGTGGCGCGCCCCGCTCCGCTGGCCGTCACCGCAGAGACCATTACTCAGGCTACCGCTCTAGAAAGGGCGCGGCACTTCACCCGCGATATTGGGCATAACTTGCAACTGGTCTCACAAACCGAAGTGCTCGAGGCCGAGTTGCCACACTATAGCTTCATCTTTGCCCACCCTCAAGATGCCAATCGCCACATTGTGGTTGAAGTAGTGCGGAGCGGTGGACGTGTGTTTCAGATGTTTAACGAGCGTGAGCCTCGAGCGGCCACCATGGGCCTAGATGCGGCGGAGCAGAGGGCGCGTAACTTCTTAGCAGAACGCGAGCTAGATACCTTAGAGCTTCTCGGCATAGAAGAAGGCGGGTATAGCGCGATTTTCACGTTCTGCCATGTAGAGGATGGCATCCTCTTTTATCCTGACCTGCTGCGTGTAAGGGTGGCCCTTGATAACGGCGAAATCTTAAGTTACGAGGGCAATGGTCATGTCATGTTCCATCGTGTGCGGGGTAATTTTGTGGACCAAATTGGTGTTACCGAGGCACAGGCCAAACTTAACCCTGAGCTAGGCGTGGTCGCCGTACAACGGGTGGTTATCTTCGACCGTCAGGGAAGGGAAGTACTCTGTTACGAATTTACGGTTGAACGCGGTAAAGATAAATTTCTCATCTTCATCAACGCAGTAACGGGGCGCGAAGAAAACATCGTACGGCTTCTAACTCACCCCCTGCCTATGCTGCCAGCCGGCATTTTTAAGCCCTAAGGCAGGTATACCTCCCCCCCGCACAGAAATAGGGGTGGGGGTGTTTTTTTGAGCGCAGCGATGGGGCTTTGCTTAAGTCTGATCATGGGGATAGTGCTAGGCGTAAGTAGCGTCGGGTGGCTGCTCTTAGCCATAAGCCTTGTTGCGTTCACCATTATCGCCTACTGGGGGCTGCGCCTAGGGCTAGTTATTAGCCTGCTTGTGCCCCTTCTTCTTGGGGGTGGCTACATACGTACATTATACAAAGACGAGCCGCCTACCCTGCCTAGCGCTAGTCACTTCAGCGTACGTGCGCTGCAAGCACCCGTTTTACTAGAGAGCAATATTTACCGCGGCTTAGTGCAAGGAGTAGAAAAAGGGCGGCCTTTTCGTCTGCAGCTCTATGCCAGACAGCCATGGCAAGAGAATCATGTGCTGACTATTTCTGGAGAGCAGAGGCGTCCTTTGCCGCCGCAAAACCCAGGCGAGCTTGACTACGCTTCATTTTTGGAGCGGCAAGGTATTGCGGGCCTATTTTTTGCCGAGAGCTTAACGCTAGAGGCGCGTTTTCGGCCTGGCATCTTGAGCAGAGTGCGCACTTTTGTGCGTAACAATACGGCCCGGCTAGACGCTAAACCACGCGCTCTCGTCCGGGCGCTCATTCTTGGCGATCGAAGCGAACTGCCTGATACCGAGAGCGAGAACTGGCGACGGGCAGGGGTAAGCCACGTCTTGGCCGTGTCGGGTACGCATATTACCATCTTTGCCGGGGCGGGGTACTTCTTGCTGCGGCGTCTAATGGGTTACCGCGCGGCCAATTTTTGGGCAGGCTGCTTGGGTATCGGCTACGCCCTACTCGTCGGGGGTAGCATGTCTGCCACGCGCGCCGCCGCCACATTTGCTTTGGTGGCTCTGGCTAATATTACCTTGCGCAAGCCTATACCCTTGCAGGTGATTACGCTTGTAGGGGCGGCGATGTTACTCGTTTCCCCAGACGCCGTGGCTGATGCCGGGTTTCTCTTGTCTTTTGGCGCCACAGCAGGCTTAATTCTTATGACAGAGACACTTGTCGCCTATGTGCCGGGGCCGAAGTTCCTGCGTTACCTAGGTGCTGCCAGCCTCGCGGCGCAGCTTTTCACCTTGCCGATCATTGTCAATATCTTTCATGCCTGGCCTGTCTACGGCTTGCTAGCCAATCTTATCCTCGTTCCGCTTTCGACGGTACTCCTGTATGTCGGTTTTCTCGTCAGTCTCCTCGGCGGCGTGCCTGTTATCGGCGTCATGTTTGCGCATGCTTTTTCCCTTACCGCAAATCTGGCTTCATGGATCGTAGCGGAGTTCGCTAATTTGCCGTTTGCCACTCTTCACCTCATGGCTATGCCGCCCCTCATGGTGGTCACCTTTTATGCCCTCATGCTAGCGGCGCTCGAAGCACACCGCCGACGGCAGCCATTGGCGGTACCTTTACTGCTCCTTATGGCGATCTTCTTAGCTGGGTTCCCCACCCTTGTGCCTTCGTCAGCCACAACCATCACCTTTCTGGCCGTGGGCAATGCCGACGCTATCCACATTTCGCAAGGAGGTAAGCACTACCTAGTAGATACGGCCACAGAAGAAGCGGGCAGGCGCATTGTCGTGCCTTACCTACGCTCGCAGGGCGTAAATGAAGTCGCCGCCGTTTTTATCTCCCATTCTCACGCTGATCATGTGGGGGGTCTCCCAGTAATTGCCGACGAGTTTAAGGTAGGGGCGGTCTACACGGACGCGAGTATTGGGCGCAGCGCTAGTTCGCGTAAAGAACTTAAGGGCGCCTTGCTCACCGCTTGGCAAGCCGCTACCGCAGGCAGCGATGACCTTGACCCTAATCATCGGTCAGTCGTACTCCTGTTTCAGGAGCGTAATTTTAGAGCACTCTTTACTGGTGACATCGGTATTGACGCCGAAAGGCAGATGATGCCGTGGCCTGGCGAGGTAGAAGTGCTCAAGGTACCCCATCATGGGAGCAATACCTCGTCACACAGCGCCCTGCTGGCCCTAGTATCACCAGATGTAGCTGTGATCACTGTCGGCAGCAATAGACACGGGCACCCTCACCCCGCGGTCGTTTCGCGACTAGAACAGAGTGGCGCCTTCGTGATGCGCACTGACGAATTTGGCGCTGTGCGTATCCGCCTCGCAATCGGGTTTTACCACGTTTATAATTTTCGAGAAGGAAGGTGGCAGCGTGTCCGCACTTACGCACTACCAAGAACTAGTCAAGAGCCTCTCCGCGAGAGAACCGCACTCGTTCTATGTCTTTACCGGCACGGAAGAGTGGTATATTAGTGAGGCCTCGCGGGCAGTTGTAGCTAAGGCCTTCTCTACGCACGATTCTTCGCTCATGAGTTTTAACTTGGTGGATTTAGACGGGGAAGATGCGCAGTTGGCCAGAGTGCGACAAGAAATACAGACCCCGCCCTTTTTTGGCGGTCGCAAAGTGGTGCGCGTACGTCAAGCTAAGTTCTTTAAGCAGAGCAAAAAACAAGAAGGCGAAGACGCCAAGTCTCCGCTTGTTGTCTCCGCCGCTCTCGTCACCCTCATTTGCGAGGATGAGAGTGTGAGCCAGAAGAGTAGTCTCTTTAAGGGGCAACAGGTGCAGTTTGTAGACTTCTCCTTTTCGCGTCGACAAGACGCCCTAGGGGCAGCGCAGGTCATCGTGCGTGAGGAGTTAGCGCGCTCTGCCATGCGCATAGAGAGCTCTGCCGCCACCACGCTACTTGAACTTATCGGTGTCAGCGAAAAGCAGCCCTTTGTGCGCGCCTTGCTGCAAGAGACCAAGAAAATTATGGCCTTTAAGAATTTCTCGGGCACCGTTACCGAGAAGGAGGTCCGTTCTTTGGTGGCGCGTAGCGCCGAGGCTAAGTTGTGGGATGTCACCGATGCCATTACCGCTAAAAATAGTGCCAAAGCCCTCAAGCATGTGCAAGAAATTGTGCAGGATGGGGAGGACCCGCTAGTTATACTTGGTACCCTGGCTAGTTTCTTTCGCCAGGCCCTCTTAGCCCGCGAAATGTTTGAAGACCAGCTGCCTCTTGAAACAGCCATAAGTAACATGGCCAAACTCAATGTGCACAGGTTTGTCGCCGAAAAAGCCTACCGAGCCGCACCTAGTTTCTCTCGCTCGCTCCTAGAGCAGTGGCTGACGAAGTGCTTCACCATTAGCCAAGCGGTTAAGCTAGGCAAAGTGAATGCCATCTTGGCACTCGAAATGCTCATCTGCGAGGCCTGTGCACGATGAGTCCTCCCCGACACGGGGTATTACTGTTTGATCGCATAGCAAAAGGGGTTGCCTCATGTGAGTCAACCCCTAAATCAGCTTGCTTGTCTTACTCTGCAGCTGTCAGCTTGTTAAGCTTAAGCGTCAGGCGAGATTTTTTGCGAGAAGCGGTGTTTCTGTGCAGTACGCCTTTGCGCACGGCTTTATCTAAAGTACTGATGGCAGCGCGCAAGCTTTCGACGGTAGTTAGGTCGTTGAACTTGCGTACGGCTGTGCGCACTGAGCTCTTGACCATGCGGTTGCGCAGGTTGCGCTTAGCGGAAATCTTGATTCTCTTAATGGCAGATTTAGTATTGGCCAATGTTGTTTCACCTCCTCGCAATCAGAGCGGTAGCCAAAAACTGAAGAGACACGTGGTATAGTGACGGATACCACCTTCAGCAGTAGGTTACACTACGAGTGTCCTTCAAATTCTAGCAGAAAAACGTGGAGGTAGCAAGAATGAGTACAGCAATAATTCGCTTTGTCACATCCGCGGCTGTGTTGTGGGTGACGGCTATGCTTTTGCCGGGCGTATCGTCGAGCTTGGTGGGGGCATTCTTGGCTGCTGGCACCATCGCTGTCATTGGATGGCTGGGAGAAAACTTCCTCGGCGACAACGTTTCGCGGCAAAATCGTGGTTTCGTGGGTTTCCTAGTAGCGGCGGGAGTAATTTGGCTAACAGGTCAAATTGTCCCCGAGTTTGATGTAGGCCTACTGGGCGCCTTGCTGGCCTCCTTTGTGATTGGGCTTATTGACATGGTCGTGCCCACATTTATAAGGTGAGGGAGTTTTACTCCGTGCGTACAGACTTGGCCATTGAGTCAGGTCCTGTAGATGAAGAACAGAGTGGCGTAGAGATCACTAGGGAGACTTTTGTAGGGGGCAACATCACCAGAGTAAGAGTCTTAAACGAGCAGGGGGCACAAAGGTTTAACAAGCCTCCTGGCTTGTACATTACCTTAGAGTGCCAGAGCATTGCCGAAGAAGATGCCGATCTTCGCCACGAGGTCAGTCAACAAATCGCCAAGGAGCTTGAAAATTTGTGGCCAATTTCTACGCGGGCAGCGCACAGAGCCGCGACTATACTGGTGGTAGGGCTAGGCAACTGGCATGTCACCCCCGATGCCCTAGGCCCAAAGGTTGTGCAAGAACTGTTAGTAACAAGGCATCTCTTGGAACATGCAGCACAGGGATTAGACGAGGGTCTGCAGTCTGTCTGTGCAATTGCGCCCGGCGTCTTAGGGTTGACAGGCATTGAGACCGGTGAAATTATCCTAGGAATAGTGGAGAAAGTTAGGCCCCACATGGTCATAGCGGTTGATGCCTTGGCCTCGCGCAGTGTAGAGCGAGTGGGCACAACAGTGCAAATGACGGACACTGGTATCAGCCCTGGCTCTGGCATAGGCAATAAGCGCAAAGCGCTAACGCGGGAGACTTTAGGTGTCCCCGTCATTGCGATTGGCGTACCCACTGTAGTCTATGCCGCTACCATCGCCAGAGAGGCTGTGGAGCAAGCCCTAGCGGCCATGGTCGGTCTCAGTCACGCGGAGGGCGCAGGAGCCAGAAGACCTACGCTGAGTAAAGAAATGCGGCAGGATCTTCTGCAAAATATCCTGTCTCCCCATGCGGAGAATCTAGTAGTCACCCCGAAAGAGATCGATTCAATCATTAACAATATGTCCAAGGTGATTGCTGGTGGTCTCAATGCCGGCCTGCATCCTAACTTGTACCTAGGCGAAGCTTTGTCCTAATTTATAGAGAGGGAGGCTCCTCTCTATTTTTTTTGGTCAGTAGTGCGTCCAACCCTCATATATATTTATGGTTAGTGAGGTGGGTGAGGGGGCGATGTGGAGTGCGTTTTTTGCTCGCGGTGGGATTAGGGATATTACTGGCCACGACTCTGTGGTCCTTACGCTTGTCCATGCTGCCAGAAGCCATACCCGTGGCCGCCATCAATGACCCCGAACGCAGCCTCGGCCCATTGCTCCTAGCGTCCGAAAAAGCAGAGACAGCTGGCAGCCTATTCTACATGCTACTGTTTAAGGGAGCTTTGCCTGCCTATGAGGCCCTAGGTGAAGAACCGTTTTGGGTGGAGCTGATCGCCTATTTTTCCGATCGCCTGCGTGCTACCGAGCCCCATCTTATTTTGGCACGTGGCATCCCAGGGCTTCAGGCCGTAACTTTTTCGCCTGCAACTGCACCCCCCGTGACTACGCCGGACATTGACCTGCCGCAACCTGTGGATTTACCTCCCCCGACAGGTTTGCCGCGGCCGCCTGTGGTTGTCATTTAC
This sequence comes from Bacillota bacterium, assembly GCA_018333655.1. Taxonomy (NCBI): domain Bacteria; kingdom Bacillati; phylum Bacillota; species Bacillota bacterium. The sequence continues at coordinate 26,690 of JAGXTJ010000048.1, forward strand.
CACACTCATAACAGCGAGTCCTTTGTCCCCGATAGCGGGCAAACCCATATTTATGACAACCCCGACAAGACCATTGTGGCCGTGGGGCGAGAGCTCGCGCGCCAACTAGAGAGACTAGGAGCATCAGTTATACATTCCGCTCGCGACCATGTGCGACAAGCCTTCGATCAGTCTTACACGCGCTCCTTAGAGACGGTGAATGAGATTCTCGCCGCATACGACAACATTGACTATGTGTTCGATGTGCACCGCGATGCCCTGCCACGCAGGCTTACGACCACAACCATTGACGGCCAGAGTGTCGCCCGGGTTTACATCGTAGTAGGGGGCAATGAGGCCTTAGGACATCTACATTGGCGCCGAAATTATGCCTTCGCCATGCGGCTGCAAAGTAAGCTCGCCGAGCTGTACCCCGGGTTTTCGCGGGGGATACTGCTGCGCGAGTTTGGGCGTTTTAATCAGCATTTGCACCCGCACTCCTTGCTTATAGAAATTGGCGGGCATGAGAACTCGCTCGACGAGGCGCTGCGCGCCACCGAACACTTGGCGCGGGTCATTATGGCCCTCGATGCCGAACGAGTAAGACCAGAGCGCTAGAATGTGATATAATGACGTGAAGCGCGATGGTTGCGCTATTTTTCTATACGGAGAGAGTGCAGTGCAGGATAGAATTCGCAATTTTTGTATCATCGCACACATCGATCACGGCAAGTCTACCTTGGCTGACCGCTTGATCGAGACTACCGGCACGCTGTCGCAGCGGGAAATGACCGAGCAAGTTCTCGACAACATGGACTTAGAGCGAGAGCGGGGCATTACGATTAAGTTGCAGGCCGTGCGACTTATTTATAACGCCCAAGATGGGCAGGAGTACATGCTTAACTTAATCGATACACCTGGGCACGTGGACTTCTCTTATGAAGTCTCACGTTCTTTGGCCGCCTGTGAAGGTGCGCTGCTCGTGGTCGATGCGGTGCAAGGCATTGAGGCCCAGACTCTAGCCAATGTCTACTTAGCGATAGAAAATAATCTCACGATTATTCCTGTCATCAACAAAATTGACCTACCTTCTGCCGACCCCGAACGGGTGCGCAAAGAGATCGAAGACGTTATCGGTATCGCTACCGATAACGCCATTCTCTGTTCAGCAAAAGAAGGCATCGGCATTGCCGAGATACTAGAGGCCGTAGTGCGTGATATTCCACCCCCCCAGGGTGATATCAACGCACCCCTGCAAGCCCTAATTTTTGACTCCCACTACGACTCGTACCGTGGGGTTATCAGTTATGTGCGCGTAGTTAATGGCAGCATTAAAAAGGGACAAAAAATACTCATGATGGCCACCGACCGCGAGTTTGAGGTGGATGATGTGGGGGTTTTCACCCCCCCGCGTATTCCTGTTAAAGAGCTTGCACCCGGCATGGTCGGGTACTGCATTGCCGGCATTAAGAATGTTAAAGATACGCGCGTTGGCGACACCATCACCAATGCCGTGAACCCAGCCCTAGTGCCTTTGCCTGGGTATCGTAAGAACACGCCCATGGTTTTCTGCGGTCTCTACCCCACAGAGAACAACCAGTACGAAGACCTTAAAGATGCGCTCGATAAGTTAAAGCTCAACGATTCCTCCCTCATTTACGAACCCGAAACCTCAGAAGCCCTAGGGTTTGGCTTTCGCTGTGGTTTCTTGGGGCTCTTGCACATGGAAGTGATACAAGAGCGCTTAGAGCGTGAGTACCAGCTAGACCTCATCACTACAGCCCCTAACACCATCTACCGCATTGTGACCACGGCAGATGAAGTGAAGTTTATCGATAACCCGGCCCATCTACCCCCGAGCAATAAAATACTCACCACGGAGGAGCCCATTGTCAAGGCTAGCATCATTGTGCCAGAGGAGTACATCGGCACCATGATGGAGCTCTGCCAAGGCCGCCGCGGCGTCTTTAAGAATATGGAGTTCCTCGACACGACGCGAGTGGTGCTGACCTACGAGTTGCCGCTCTCAGAAATCCTTTATGACTTTTTCGACCAACTGAAGTCGCGTTCGCGTGGTTACGCTTCGTTAGACTACGAGGTGATCGGCTACCAAGAGTCCGATTTAGTTAAACTAGACATCCTGCTTAATGGTGAAGTGGTCGATGCGCTATCGTGCATCGTGCATTCCGACCGTGCCGTGCATAAGGGCCGCATTTTGACAGAGAAGTTGCGCAAGATTATTCCGCGTCAAATGTTTGACATCCCTATCCAAGCCGCCATCGGGGCAAAAATTGTCGCCCGCGAAACGGTCAAAGCCATGCGTAAAGACGTACTAGCCAAGTGTTACGGTGGCGATATCAGCCGCAAGCGTAAGCTCCTAGAAAAGCAAAAAGAAGGCAAGAAGCGCATGAAAAATGTCGGCAATGTAGAGATTCCACAAGAAGCCTTCATGGCCATTCTTAAGGTGGATGATGAATAGTGCTCGGGCTGTATGTCCATGTGCCCTTCTGTCTAAGTAAGTGCCATTACTGCGATTTCTACTCGCTTAAGCACAGTGCCCCCGCGGAAGAAGCCTATGTGAGCGCCCTGCTACAAGAAGTAGCCCTTAAGGGTCAGCTGTGGGGAGGGTCGGCACAGACCCTCTACTTTGGGGGCGGCACGCCGAGCACGCTCGGTCTAAACTCCCTGGCTCTAATTCTAAAAGCTTTCGACCGCTACTTTCCGCGCGCGACCGCTAGTGAAGTAACTTATGAAGTTAACCCAGGCACGGTGCAGGCAGGCGATTTTGTCAGGCTGCGTAGCCTCGGCATAAACCGTATCAGTATCGGGCTGCAATCGCATCTAGATAGTCACCTACACATGCTCGGCCGCCCGCACACCCTGGCTGATTTTCACAGCGCAGTGCAAGGAATAAAGGCGGCCGGGTTCGACAATTTTAGCGTAGACGCCCTCTACGGCCTCCCCTTACAGACGGTGAGCGATTACTTGGCCACTCTAGACTGCCTTGTGGCCACAGGGGCCACCCACATTTCGGCCTATGCCCTGCAGATTGAGAGCGGTACGCAGTTTGCGCAGCTTAAAGAGCAAGGCAGACTGGTCCCAAGTGGCGAGGACGAGGTCGCCGACATGATGCTGGCCGGACGAGATTTCCTTCGCGCGAGAGGCTTCGTGCATTACGAAATCAGTAATTTTGCTCGCCCTGGGTACGAAAGTAAGCACAACCGCCTCTACTGGCAAAATCGCGAATACCTAGGGTTTGGACCGTCAGCCGCCAGCTTCATCGGCAGGCGGCGGTTTGCTAATATAGCTGATATCGAGGGTTACTGCCACAGACTCAAGCAGGGGATGCTTGCCACCGCATCCTGCGAAAAACTGACTAAGTCTCTCGAAATGGCCGAAACAATGATCCTCGGGCTGCGTATGCTAGAAGAAGGGGTCAAGCGCAGAGATTTCGCACAGCGCTTTGGGCCTGACCCCCTAGATTACTACGGCGAGCAGCTTGCACCCTGTGTCAGGCAAGGGCTACTGCATGTTGACGACATAGCCTTGCGCCTTACAGCCAAGGGTTTTCCCCTTGCCAGTCAAGTTCAAATGGCTTTCCTGCTCTGACTCTTGACAAAGAGTTCGGCCTAGTGGTATTTTTGTACTATACCGTTAGCACTCCCACCTGATGAGTGCTAACAAGATAATGGGGTGGTGGTGATGCTAGACGAGCGCAAGCGGCAGGTGCTGTTTGCTATAGTGCGCGACTACATTCAAACTGCTGAGCCTGTCGGCTCAAGAACCATCGCTCGCCGTTACTCTTTTGGTATCGGCGCGGCAACAATTCGCAACGAAATGGCTGACCTTGAGGAGTTAGGTTATCTTGAGCAGCCTCATACATCTGCAGGTCGCATTCCCTCAGACAGGGGCTATCGGTGCTACGTCGACTCTCTGGCGGAACTGCCGGAGCTTACTGCCGCAGAAGCCTCCCTTGTTAAGAGGCATTTTAGCGGTAGACTGCGCGGGCAAGAAATCGTCCTAGAGGCGGCAGCGCGACTTCTCTCCTCTATCACTAACTATACTTCTATAGTTATTGGGCCCTCTCCTGTACAAACTAAGCTCAAGGTCATGCAGGTAGTTCCCTTGAACGACCACAGCGCCGTACTCATGATCGTGGCTGACAATGGCTTCGTCGCTAATGAAGTAATTATGCTGCCTCCGGGTATCTCCGCTGAAGACCTCAGTGAAATTTGCCGGTTCATAACCGCTAAGTATCGCGGCTACGCCATTGATCGACTGCACGACTTTGACTTTCGCACGGGGGCCGGCGATTTTGCGCTCGGCGCATCAGCCTTCGAGCAGGCCATGGACAGTCTAATCGCGAGCCTAGAGCGTCATGAAGGCGAGCGCGTAGTGCTAGGCGGGGCCACTAACATTCTTAATCAACGTGAGTTCAAGGATGTTAGCAAGTTGCGAGAGATACTCAAAGTTCTCGAGATGCAAGAGCAAGTTTTTAAGCTGGTCACCACAGCCGCTGCTAATCCGCTTTCGATCAGTATCGGCGCCGAGAATGCACTCGAGGCCATGCGCGATTGTTCGCTTATTACCGCAAGCTACACCATCGCCGGTGAGGGTGTAGGGCACATCAGCATCCTAGGGCCTACGCGCATGGAGTATCCGCGGGTTATCGCACTTCTTAATTATGTAAGCAAAGTTATTGGTCAAGGCTAATTCTTTAGGGAATCAAAAAGGGGTGTAGCATATTGGAGCAACAAAACAATCAAGAGACGGAGCAACCAGTAAAGGAACAACCCTCAGTGCAGGAACTCGAGTCTAGGCTGCTGCGCCTGCAAGCCGACATGGAAAATATGCGGCGGCGTCATCAGCGCGAGAAAGAAGATTTGTGGGAAGTCGTAGCGGCAGATCTTTTATGTCAGCTGCTACCAACGATGGATAGCTTTGATCGTGCCATAAAAGTCCTACCCACGGGTGATTGGACACAGGGCATGGTCATGGTACATAAGCAATTTCAAGAGGTTCTCGCTCGGGTAGGGCTTACGCCTGTTGACTGTGCTTGCGCATTTGATCCGCAGTACCATGAGGCCGTGGCCATTGATGAGGACCCCACATCCCCCGAAAACACCATCACCGCTGAGCTAGAGCGTGGCTACAAGCTCAGGGGCCGAGTTTTAAGACCAAGCAAAGTAAGAGTTTCAGTTGGAGGTATGAGCAATGAGTAAGATTATTGGCATCGATTTAGGCACAACTAATTCCGTAGTCAGCTACCTTGAGGGCGGCGAACCTGTCGTCCTACCCAATACCGAGGGCAGCAGGCTGACACCATCCGTAGTCGGTTTCTCTAAGAGCGGTGAGCTCCTCGTGGGGGCCATCGCCAAGCGTCAGGCCATCAGCAACCCCGACCGCACCATCAGCTCCATCAAGCGGCAAATGGGCACGAACCATAAAGTAAAAGTAGACGGCAAGGAATATACGCCGCAAGAAATTTCGGCCATGATTTTGCGTAAGCTCAAGCAAGATGCCGAGGCTTACCTGGGCACGACCATCGAAAAAGCCATTATCACGGTCCCTGCTTACTTTACCGACAGCCAAAGGCAAGCCACAAAAGATGCGGGCACCATTGCCGGGCTTGAGGTTATGCGCATTATCAACGAGCCGACCGCAGCGGCCCTAGCCTATGGCCTAGATAAGGGTCAAGACCACACCATACTCGTCTTCGACTTAGGCGGTGGCACTTTCGATGTCTCTATTTTAGAACTAGGTGACGGACTCTTTGAGGTGAAAGCTACCTCTGGCAATAACAGGCTAGGTGGCGATGACTTCGATCAACGTCTGCTCGATCACCTAGTCAAAGAATTCAAGAAGACCGCGGGCCTAGACCTTTCTAAGGACCGCGTGGCCGTGCAGCGCCTACGCGAAGCGGCCGAGAAGGCTAAAATTGAGTTGTCCACCTTGCAACAGACCAATATCAACCTGCCCTTTATCACCATGGATGCTGAAGGCCCCAAACATTTAGACATTACCGTCACACGGGCTAAGTTCGATGAACTGACCGAAGATCTTGTAGAGCTCACCATGGGTCCCGCACGCCGCGCCTTGCAGGATTCTGGCCTTGAGCCGCATCAAATCGATAAAGTTATCTTGGTCGGGGGCTCTACCCGCATCCCTGCTGTACAAGAGGCTGTGCGCCGCTTAATCGGCAAAGACCCGCACAAAGGGGTAAACCCCGACGAAGTGGTAGCTCTAGGTGCGGCCATTCAGGGGGGCGTACTGTCAGGTGATGTCAAGAACGTCGTCTTGCTTGACGTAACGCCGCTATCTCTCGGCATCGAAACGCTAGGTGGGGTGCTGACTAAGCTTATCGAGCGCAACACCACCATTCCCACCTCTAAGAGCCAGACATTTTCTACCGCTGCCGATCATCAAACCTCAGTTGAGATTCATGTGCTGCAGGGTGAGCGGGCCATGGCCGCCGACAATGTCACCCTAGGGCGCTTCACTCTCGATGGCATTCCGCCGGCACCGCGGGGTATTCCCAAGATCGAAGTCACCTTCGATATTGACGTCAATGGTATAGTCAATGTTAAGGCTAAGGACATGGCCACCAGCAAGGAGCAGCGCATCAGTATTACCTCGAGCATCGGCCTCTCGGATCACGACATTGACCGCATGGTTAAGGACGCCGAGAAGCACGCCGCAGAGGACCAAAAGCGCAGAGAGCTCGTTGAGGCCAAGAATCAGGCCGAGCAGTTGGCCTACTCCGCCGAGAAGACCCTAAAAGACCTTGGTGACAAAGCACCAGAAGATAAAGCCGCGGCCGTCACGAGCGCCGTCGCCGAAGCTCGCACCGCCATTGCCTCTGGCGATATCAACAAAATAAAAGAAGCGACAGAGACGCTGACCAAGCTCGTCGACGAGCTGGCTACTCTCATGTACAATCAGTCGCAAGCCGAGGCAAGTGAGGCCAAGAGCGGTGAACAACAGGGCGACGACACTATCGATGCCGATTTCTACGATGTAGATAAGAAGTAGTAATTAATACTAGGGGGTTTCGCTAAACCCCCTTCTTTTAGATTTTAGGGGGGGTCGCACGATGGCCAAGCGAGACTACTATGAAGTACTAGGCATTCCTAGGTCAGCTGAAGAAACAGAAATCAAAAAAGCCTACCGCAAGTTAGCGCGGCAGTACCATCCTGATGTCAACCCCGATGATTCCTCTGCCGCCGAAAAGTTCAAAGAAGTAACTGAGGCCTACGAAATTTTAAGCGATAACGACAAGCGGGCCACCTACGATCGCCACGGGCATGCGGCCTTTGAGCAGGGCGGCGGGCAGGGCCCCTTTGGCGGTGGCTTCACGGGGGACTTTAGTGGTTTTGGTGGCATGGACGACATCATGGACATGATGTTTGGCGGGGGCATGCGTCGACAGCGCACAGGGCCAGAAAAGGGCCCCGACTTGCAGTATGAGCTCGAGATCGATTTTGTCGATGCCGCTTTAGGCAAAGAAGTAGAACTTGAGATTCCCCGCACCGAAGCCTGTGATACTTGTAACGGCAGTGGCGCAAAGCCTGGCACTAAGCCCGAAACCTGTGCCACTTGCAAGGGTTCAGGTCAGGTGAGTTTTGCGCAGAACACCATATTGGGGCGCATAAATTCGGTGCGCACTTGCGACCGTTGCCACGGTACCGGCAAGATTATTAGCTCACCCTGTGCTGCCTGCGCTGGCAGGGGAGCCGTGCGCAGGCGTCGCAAAGTGGCCGTTAAGATTCCGCCTGGGGTAGATACGGGCACACGTCTGCGCCTGAGTGGCGAGGGTGAGGCTGGTCAGCGTGGCGGCCCGCCCGGCGATCTCTTTGTGTTGCTGCGTGTGCGTGCACACCCTGTTTTTAGGCGCCAGGGCGCAGATTTACTCCTCGATGTCCATATCTCCTTCCCTAAGGCTGCCCTAGGGGGCAAAACTCAAGTTAAGATTATTGGCGATGAACTGGTCGAAGTTGCCATTGCCCCAGGTACGCAGAGCGGTGCGGTTTTGCGCCAGAAGGGCAAGGGGCTCACTAAGCTTGGTAGCGTCTACAAGGGAGACTTAGTGGTGACCATCGTGGTAGATACACCCAAAAAATTGTCTAGCAAAGAAAAAGATCTCCTAAAACAGCTGGCAGAAGCGATGGGCGAGGTCGTTGACGATAAGGGAATCTTAGGTCGGGTGCGAGACGCATTACGCTAGGAGGTCAGCTGATGAAGTGGATGGAGATTACCGTTGTGACGAGCCAAGAGGCCAAAGAAGCGGTGGCAGACGTCTTTTACCGGGCCGGCGCTAATGGCGTCGTGGTCGAAGATGCCTCGCTACCCATTTTGGCAGATGATGTGGAGGATTACTCTCTCATCTCTGTGCCCGACATCCCCTTAGAAGAGGTACGGGTTACGGCCTACTTGCCCCTCTTGGAGGTGACGCCAGGCTTCGTTGAGGAAATACGCTTGGCCGTGGCGGCCCTAGCCGACTTTGGTCTTGACCCTAGTCCGGCAGAAGTCCTTATTAACGAAGTAGCCGAAGAAGATTGGGCTACAGCCTGGAAGCAGTACTACCAGCCGATCATTGTGGGGGAGAAACTGGTCATCAAACCATCCTGGGATACCTTTGTCCCTAGCGGAAACCCCGCTATTGTCGATTTAGATCCTGGTATGGCCTTTGGTACCGGTAATCACGCGACCACCATGATGTGCCTCGAGTTTTTACACGAAGAAGACTTAGCCGGTAAGCGGGTGCTAGACATGGGGTGCGGTTCCGGCATTCTGTCGCTGGCAGCGGCAAAACTAGGTGCAAAATCTGTGCTCGCCTTAGACTACGACCCTCTGGCGGTCAAGGTGGCACTTGAAAACGTCCTACACAACAAGCTGCAATCGAGAATAGAGGTCAAAGAGAGCGACCTTTTCGCTGCCGCGCGGGGCACCTATGATCTAGTCGTCGCCAATATTATTGCGCGCGTAGTAGTCGACCTCATAGCGTCGCTTGAGAAGTACCTGGCTCCGAATGGTGTTTTCTTGGCCTCTGGCATTATACGCGACAAATTAGAGGCCGTGTTGTCAGCGCTTGACGCGCATGGCTTCAAGGTGCGTAGCGTGTCCGAGCAGGGCGAGTGGGTAGCTCTCACTGCCATACGCAAGGCTAACTAGTATGCCGCGCTTTGTTTTTGCAGCTACAGAGGTTGGCAAGGGCAAAATTACGGGCGACGAAGCTCACCATGTGCTCAGGGTGCACCGCCACAAGGTGGGTGACACCATTGCTGTCGCCGACGGTAGTGCACTCTATGTTGCCAGAATCAGCGCGGTCGAAGGCGGAGAAGTGTGGCTCGACTTAGGTGAAGCCATGCCAAGCAAAGAGTCACCGCTACGGGTTACGCTCTACCAAGGGCTCCTCAAGGCCGATCTCTTTGATTACACCATCGTCAAGGCCGTAGAACTTGGCGTGCATAGCATCGTGCCGCTACTGTGCGAGCGTACAGTAGTACGCTTGACGCAGGCTAAAGCGCATGAGAAAGTGTCGCGCTGGCAACGCCTAGCCGCCGAGGCCGCCAAGCAATGCGGACGGGCTGTAGTACCCATAGTACACCCGCCTCTGCCTCTGCCAGAGGCCTGGCACAACGAGACCGCTTCTCTTAAGCTTATCGCTTACGAGGGTGGGGGGCACCCCCTCAAAGAAGCCTTAAGGGGGCCGGGTGCTCACTCCTCCGTGGCCTGTGTGATCGGGACCGAGGGGGGTTTTTCAACGGAAGAAGTAGCAATGGCGAAGCATTATGGGTTTTTGCCTGTTACATTGGGCCCGCGTATATTACGCGCGGAGACGGCGCCGCTGGCGTTGTTGTCAGTAATCATGTATGAATTAGGAGATTTAGGCTAAATGTTGACAGTAGGGTTTTATACCTTGGGCTGCAAGGTCAATCAACAGGAGACGAGCGCCCTGGCCGCCAAATTTAAGGCCGCTCTCTTTCGCGAGGTCGACTTTGCCTCACCCGCAGACATCTATGTTATAAATACTTGTGTTGTCACGAGCCAGGCCGAGCGCAAATCGCGAGCACTAGCGAAGCGACAAAAAAAGAAACACCCCACGGCCTTTGTTGTGTTGGCGGGGTGTTTTCCGCAAGTAGCCCGAGATAAGGCCGCGGCTTTAGGCATGGAACTAGTAGTCGGCAGCAATGACAAAGGTCGCATAGTCGAGCTGGTCAAAGAAGCTCTGGCCGAAAGGCCGCAGCAAGTGCATATCACGCCCTGGAGCGCAAACACTGCCTTTGAAGTTGTCGCTGAAGAATATAGTACCGACCGCGCTCGTGCCACTCTCAAGGTGCAGGATGGCTGCGAGCAGTACTGCGCCTACTGCATTATTCCTTACGCGCGCGGGCCCGAGCGCTCGCTGCCCTTAAACGCGGTGCAAAAGCAGGCCGAGGCGCTCCTACAACAGGGTTATAAAGAGATTATCTTGAGCGGCATCCATCTCGGAGCCTACGGGCGTGACCTCACCCCAGAGCTATCTTTAGCCACGCTTGCCGAAACCCTCGCTAAATTGCCCGGCCTAGTCCGGCTCCGCCTAGGCTCGGTAGAACCCACCGATGTAACTACAGAGCTCATAACTACCCTTGCCAGGCACGAAAATATCTGTCGCCATCTGCATATTCCGCTACAGAGCGGCAGCACAACCGTGCTAGGGCGTATGGGTCGCCCTTACACCCCAGCAGGTTTTAGCGCGATCACTAGCTCTCTGCGGCAACTCCTACCCGACATAGGTATAACGAGCGACGTCATTGTGGGTTTCCCTGGCGAAACAGTCGCAGAGCACGAGGAGTCTCTCGCCTTCGTCAAAGCTATGGAGTTCGCGCGAGTACATGTCTTTCGCTATTCACGTCGGCCGGGTACTAGGGCCGCCGAAATGAAGGAGCAAATCCTAGACAGTGTTAAAGACGCTCGCTATGAGGCCATGCAGGCCCTAACGTGCGCCGGGCAGGAGAGCTTTCACGCATCTCATCTAGGAAAAACGGTCGCCGTCTTGGTCGAAAACGAGCCGGGCGAACTTCGCCTAGGCCATACATCCTCCTATCTTAAAGTCGCCTTCCCCGGGCCGAGCGAGCTAATGGGGGAAGTGGTGTCCGTAAAAGTGCTAGGTACTACCCCAGACGGTGTCTACGGCGAGGTTGCCAAGTAAGCTCAGTAATTCGAAAGGTGTGAGAAGATATGCCCTGTCTTTTTTGCCGCATCATTGCTAAAGAGCTACCTGCCAAAGTTCTCTACGAAGACGATTACGTTCTCGCCATTGCCGATATAAACCCTGTTGCCCCAGTGCACATTTTAATCATGCCCAAAAAACATATTGCCCGCATTGACTCGCCCGAAGCCATCGACTGCACTTCTGCACTTTTCTCTGCCGTTAAACAGCTCGTCGCACTCCACAATCTCAGCGACCCCGGTTTTCGCGTCGTAACTAACGCCGGCCACGCCGGTGGGCAGAGTGTAGACCACCTGCACCTACACCTCCTAGGCGGCCGCCAACTCACCTGGCCCCCCGGCTAAAAACGCCGCGATAGCGGGGACGGTTGCGACAGAGGGGACGGCAGACTGTGTGAAAAGGACCTAAGTTAGAAGCAAGAGGCAAGACGCAAGAGAGAAGGTTCTTTTATTAACCACAGAGGACACAGAGTATGAAAGAGAGGAACAAGGAGTTTAGTTGCGCAGTCGTAG
>JAGXTJ010000049.1 GCA_018333655.1 Bacillota bacterium
GTCCCGTCATACAAGTTCCTTTGGTTCCGTATTTATCTTCATTGTAACGGTTCCGCGGGGAAAAAGCCAGTAGAATGTGCAAGGCCTTACTGCGCTTCAGTTATTCTCGACTTTGACGGAGCCCTGGCGGGACCGAGACATAGTGAGAGGCGCCTAGGTATTGTACGCACAAAGCATGGCGTTGTCAATTGAACTGCGACAAACGCTCCACTATGGCCGCGGATTGACGATGATCGGCGAGAACACCTTGTCTTCCGACTTGACAAGCCCTAGACGTTGTCTAGCTAGTTGTTCGATATGTAGAGGAGTATTTAAGAGCTCTATTTCTGCCTGCAAGGCCGCAGTCCGCGCTGCTAGCGCTGTTCGCACCAGCTCAAGCTCTGCCTCTCTCCTTCTCAAGCTCGCCATCTCCAGTGATTGCGAAATATATACATATGTAAAATAGGCCATGACTACACAAAGGGCGATCAAAAGAACTGGCCGCCGCTGCTTTCTTTTGCGCACTGGGCGAGGCACAGGGAAAGAAACAATTTTTGGAATAGCGCGTACGTTGGCCATCGTCTTTCCTCCGCATTTCACAGGGTGAATGTTTAATTTCTTCACTCTTGCGGAGAAATCCTGCTCACTTAAACATCTTTTTTTTCTTCACCTAGCCACCAGCTGTTTATCGCGAATCGGGAGGCGCTGAGCAAGGCCCTTAACCGAGGGTAGCTCTCGGCAAGGCTGCGCCCAAGCCATCTGACTGGCTGCATAAGGAGCCTAGTGACTAGCCGCAGAGGGGCTACGAGAATTGTCAGAACACCATCGAAAACCTGCCACACGACTTTGGCGAATAGCTTGACTATAGATAGTACGCCCTTAAATAGTACCAACAGGCCACGCCGCAGCGGTCTTCCCAAAAGTTTTTGTTCGATGATAAAGCCCGTAATCCACAGCATAAAGACATAGAAACGCGCCTCGCCACTACTTGTTCGGACTAAGTAAATGAATGTGCAGAGACCACAGAGCACCCAAAAGAGAATGTCCATGGCCGAACGTGTCGCTCCCGGCGGCCTATACAAAGCGACGACTACTCGATAGAAGTCAATGAGAGCCCCGAGAAAGAGCCCCAAGACGAGCATCTCCACTATGTGGAACAACTGTTCTTCTAGCATGGCCTAAGCTTAGTCGGCGCTAGCTAAAGAAGAGCCGCTTAAGCCAGCCCTGACTGCGGGCAGTTTTGCCACCATCATCGAGGTAGTCGATGCTTCTAATGGCGCCGTCGACCAGTAGCTGCCCCTGCTCTAGGCTAAGCTGCTTGATGTGCAGGTCTTCTCCTCTTAAGGCCATCATACCGAGGTCTGTCTCGAGTATAATCTCTGACGCGTCAAATTTATCGACATGCATTACTCCGTCTACTACGACCTGCTCGCGATTAGTTACTACTACGCGATGATTGCGACTCTCTTCCATAGCCTGTTCCACCTTTCTTCCCGTCCCAGAGATGTATATTCTCTGTAGGGAAGAAAAATGCCACAAAAAAACCCGGCTAACCCGCCGGGTTGACCCTAATCCCAAATGGTGCCGAGGGTTGCGGTGGGGAAGAAGTGCTTCACTATGACCTCGTAGTTGTCGCCGCGCTGAGCCCTTGCCTTAGCCCCCCACTGACACATCCCCACCCCGTGGCCATACCCAGTGCCCGCAAAAAGGAACCTGTCGCCATCTGCCTCTACTCTGTCCCACTTGGTAGAACGCAGTCGGGTACTGCCTAAAGCAATGCGTAGGGCGGGTGCCGACACAGTGGCCCGGCCAATACGCACCGAGACGGCGCGGCCTGCAGGGTCTTTTTTTAGTACTTCTACTCGGGAGAAGTCGCCTGGTGTTTGACCAATTTGCCTAAGGGCGGCAATAATCTCAGCACGGGTAAAGGTCACGCTATACTCCCGCTCTTCAAGTGGCGTAATCGCGGGGCAAATATCGGTAACACTCTTTACATAGGGAGTGGGAAATTCGCGAAAAGCCAGCCCGTCTGCGGCCGTGCTCGTCTGGCCAGCACAGTAGGCGTGGAACCAGGCGCGCACGAATTTGCCACCGTAGGCTAAGACCCTGCCACGAGTCTTCTGCACTGCTTGGCGTACCTGGTCGTTTATTCTCTCTGCATTGTAAGCTTGGAACTCTTGTATGTCCGTTGAGGCATGGGCATTTCGCCCCGGCACACCACCCTGTCGCGCTATTTTCTCTAAGGTGAAAGTGCGCGCTACAATGGCCTGGGCGGCGAGGGCCTCGAGGGGCCAGTCGGGCGCCATCTCCGCAGCTACGACGCCTAGCAGGTACTCCTCCATAGACATGGTACGAATGTCGCCAGTTTCGTGCATGTAGACATTAATGACGGGCTCCATTCGCTCGCCTCGCCTGATGACCTCTGGAACAGGTGGCATATCTTTCGCCGGCCTAGCCCAAAAGCGACAAGAGGTTAAGGTCGCCAACATCAGGCCTACGCAAGTAACTACAATTACCTTGCGACAGGCATTCATCACTCTCTGCAAAAAGATCCCTCCTTTGCGGCTTCACGCTTAGTATCCGCAAGGAGACCTCTCTTTATCTCAGAGAACCTTAAACTCATCTACTATCTCGTACATCTCTAGTGCCTCTTCGCGGCGAGAAGATTGCTCAAGGCGCAAAATGCGCGCCTTAATGACGCGGCTACCAAAGTGCAGCGTAAGCACATCTCCTACCTTGACAACATGACCTGGCTTGGCAATGCGATCGTTGACTTCGATCTTGCCTTGGTCGCTCACTTCTTTGGCCAAGGTACGCCTCTTAATGAGGCGAGAAACCTTAAGAAACTTATCTAATCTCATCTTGCTCGTACTCCTAAAGAGGGGCAGGTTCATCCACGAACCTGCCCCTCGCTATGTTCTTGGTCGCGCTCTACTTGTCGATGGCTTCTTTTAGGGTCTTAAAAGGACGAAATACAGGTACCTTAGCCGCTGGCACGACGATTTCTTCTTGCGTTTTTGGGTTGCGCCCCCTGCGCTCTACCCGTGCTCGCACTGCGAAAGTGCCAAACCCAGCGATGGCTACTTTATCGCCTTCAACGAGAGCCTCTTCCACACACTCAAAAACCGTGTTCACAATCACCTCGATATCTTTCTTGGTGAGATCGGTCTTCTGTTTTACTACATCGATTAACTGAGACTTATTCATGAAAACGCCTCCTTATAATAAGTACCCGCTTAAGTGCTAGATACTTTTCTACGTACCCGCACTAAACTCCTGCCTACTCGGGGTTACTTCACTATTTTTCTTTAGCCTTGGCCTCATCCCATAGACTATCCAATTCCTGCAAGGTGCATTCAGCCATAACGAGCCCACGCGAGGCCGCGAGTTGCTCTAGCCTAGAGAAACGCTTTTTGAACTTGTGGGCGGCGGCGCGCAGAGCGGTCTCTGGTTCAACCTTAAGAAATCTACCTACGTTAACCAGGGAGAAGAGTACATCGCCAAATTCCTGCTCGATGCACGAGGCCTCGCCATCCTCTACCGCAAGCTGCAACTCGCGTATTTCTTCATCTACCTTCTGCCATGCTCCGGAGATAGCCGGCCAGTCGAATCCTACTTGCTTGGCCCTCACCTGCAACTTGTAAGCCAGCAACAAGGACGGCAAACTTAGCGGAACTGAATCTAGCCAGCCCTCGTTATGGCCTGCCTTCTCCACTTGCTTGATACGGCGCCAGTTTTCTTCTACTTGGCTTGACGTTGTCGCCTTCACTTGGCCGAAAACATGGGGATGCCGCCGTTTCAATTTCGCCGTAATCCCCGTAATGCTGTCATAAAGCTCAAACTCGCCCGCCTCACGCGCGATTTGCGCGTGAAAAACAACCTGCAACAGTAGATCCCCCAACTCTTCGGCTAACTCGACCGCGTCATGCCCCTCTATGGCGGATAGCACCTCGTAAGCTTCTTCGATGAGGTGGGGGCGCAGGCTGAGGTGGGTTTGCTCCCGATCCCATGGGCAGGCGCCGCGCAGGGTGGTCATGACCTCTACGAGGTTCTCCATAGCCACACCGACATGCTTAGCCTCTGGGCAGGGCGGAATGTACACCGTATCGGCGTGGGTGAACTCAGCCCGGTCAAGCTCAGCTAGTTCACAGGTGCGAGTAAGGCTTTGGCTTGAGCCAGCATGGCGCACCACGGCAATCGCGTGCTCCGGCGGGTAAATGTCGAGGAGGCGCAACTTGAGGTCGCCTGCAACTAAGCGGCTGTGCACCTGGGTAATCAGCCAGGCGTAGCTAGGATTAATTCTTAAACTTTGGTCTAGGGCATCACCAAATGCGAGGCCCTTCACAGGGTCTAAGCCAAGCTCTAGCATGACCGCCTCCAGACTACTCGGAGCTAGGACCACCTCTATTTGGCGACCGTGCTGCCGACCTAAGTCAAGCAGCTGCTGCACGGTGCTTTCGGCCACCATGGGACTGCCAGGCACGGCGTAGACAATATCCTCTCTCTCGCTCCTACGCCAGATATCAGCTACTATGGCTTCATAGACATGTGCAAAGTCGCTGTGGCTTTCATACAAACCGTCATAGGTGCGAAAGGCAAACCCTTGCCCCTCTAGCTCAAAAGCCACGGGATGCTTCCCTGTGCGCAGGATGACTTCTAAGTCGGGACGCGTTAAGAGCGCCCAACCTTTCTGGCTAATAAGCCCTATGTCACCAGGACCTAGCCCCACTATGTACAGCATCGCAACACCTTCACATCAATAATCTATTCCTCATACTATCATTTCCCTAGGTAAAGACCAAGAACTATCTCGTCCCAGGCATGAAAAAGGTAGCACCGCTCTCCGATGCTACCTCGTGACTTCAGTCATGCATCTGTTTGGCGAGAAAGCCCGCTGCCGTATCAACTAACTTGCTCTCCATCTCACCTAGCACTATTTTAGGCTCTCGTGAGCACAGCACTACGGTACCTATGGGCTGACCATCGGCAATGATCGGAGCAATAACTTGGGCGGTCAGGCGGCAGTCTCCCTCGGGGTGGGCAACTGCACAGCTCGCACAAGTACCCCCCGCTTGCGCATGTAAGGCCATGCTTCGGCGGTCGTCCATGGCCTGCTCTGCCAAACGCCCTACAGGATGATTAAGAAATTCTTTCTTTGGAGCGCCTGATACGGCAATTATGGTGTCGCGATCCGAAATAAGGGCAATGTGCCCGGTAGATTCATGCAGAGAATCTGCGTACTCTTTGGCGAAATCCCCCAACTCACTGATGGGAGAGTATTTCTTGAGAATGATTTCCCCTTCCCGATCGACGAAAATTTCTAAAGGGTCCCCTTCTCTAATACGCAAAGTACGTCGAATTTCTTTAGGTATAACAACTCGACCAAGGTCGTCAATGCGTCGCACAATACCTGTGGCCTTCACAGAAAAACCTCCTCTGCCGATGTCCTGTCTTCACTACCTATTATCTGGCATGCTCTGCTCTTTTATGCTCTTTTGTGCGCCGAAAAATTAACAGGCCTACGTCTCATGTCCTGAGCGCTTTTTTAGCAGAGGACTCCTGCTCTTTGGTGATTATCAGGCGTAACGCCTCTAAAATGCGAGTTATACTAGGTACTAGCCCTAGGCCGGTGTCTTTAAAAACAAGGGCATACCCTTTGTGGTTTTGTATGCTAAGCTCGGGGAACTGCCGATGAACGTCACTCAAAATGACGGGGTCTAGACTTGCCTCAGGCGCAAACTTAAGCACCAGACCTTTTTCTTGCTGCGTGACGAGATGAATCGCGAGCGCCCCAGACAGTATTTTGAGGCGGGCAATCAAGAGCAGGGTTTCGACAGGTGGAGGCAGGTCTCCATAGCGATCGACGAGCTCATCGTAGATATCCATAATTTCCGTCTCTTGCCGCGCGGCGGCCACCCTTTTGTACATTTCGACCTTCTGCTTGGAATCGCGTATGTAGCGGCCAGGAAAGTACGCATCTACAGGAAGTTTTATTTCGCACTCCACGACTTTTTCTACTTTCTCACCTTTTTGCGTGCGCACGGCCTCTTCGAGCAGCTGACAATACAGATCAAAGCCCACAGAGGCCACAAAGCCATGCTGCTCAGGCCCGAGGATATTACCCGCACCGCGAATTTCTAAGTCGCGCAAGGCAATTTTGAAGCCCGCGCCTAGCTGTGTAAACTCGCGCAATGCGCTCAGTCGCTTTTCAGCTACTTCGGTCAGGGTTTTATCTGGCCGATAGGTGAAGTAGGCGTAGCCTACCCGGCTAGAGCGTCCCACGCGGCCCCTTAGCTGGTAGAGCTGTGCTAGCCCCAGCTTATCTGCATCTTCAACGACAATGGTGTTAACATTGGCAATGTCTACGCCCGATTCAATAATGGTCGTGCTCAAAAGAATGTCGTACTCACCCTCAAGAAAATCCAGGAAGACGCGCTCGAGCTTTTCTTCTGGCATCTGGCCATGACCTACGGCGATGCGCGCCTCGGGCAGCAAGTTCTGCAGGTAGGCAGCCACTGACTTAATGGTGCGCACGCGATTGTGAACATAGTATACTTGGCCCCCGCGCTCTATCTCGCGCTCTAGGGCATGCTTGATGGCATAGTCGTCGTGCTCAATGACATATGTCTGTACCGGATACCGGTCTTCGGGCGGAGTCTCAATGACGCTAACGTCGCGCAGTCCTACCATGGCCATGTGCAGGGTGCGCGGTATGGGCGTAGCGGACAGTGATAGTACATCGACATTGTTCTTGATCATTTTAATCTTTTCTTTATGCTGCACGCCAAAGCGTTGTTCCTCATCAATTACAAGCAGGCCGAGGTCTTTGTAGCGCACATCGGCATTAAATAAGCGGTGCGTGCCGATGGCTACGTCCACCAGCCCGGCGCTAATCCTTTTTGCGGCCTCTTTGTTGTCTTCGGCACTTCTGAACCGGCTCAAGAGCGCCACCTCGACGGGGAACCCCGAAAAACGCTCGCGAAAGGTATGGTAGTGTTGCTCTGCCAAAATGGTGGTTGGCACTAGGACGGCCACCTGCCTGCCCTCCATAACAGCTTTAAAGGCGGCCCGCACCGCGACCTCGGTTTTACCATAGCCTACATCGCCACAAAGGAGTCTCTCCATAACTTTCGGCGACTGCATATCCTGCTTAACTTCTTCTATACTGCGCAATTGATCTAGCGTCTCTACATACGGAAAGTTATCTTCCATTTCGCTTTGCCACGGTTTGTCGGGCCCACAGGCGACCCCCATGACAGCTTCACGTTTAGCGTAGAGAGCTAGTAGTTCCTCAGCCATTTTTTCTACGGACTCGCGCACTTTAGCCCTAGTTTTCGCCCACTCTGTGCCACCTAAAGAATGCAGCTTGGGCTCCTTTGCTTCTCCGCCCACATACTTTTGCACCAGGTGAAGCTGCTCGGCTGGCACATAGAGTTTATCTTCACCGCTGTAATGAATTTCAATGTAGTCGCGCTGTGTGCCGGCGATTTCCATAGTGCGTACGCCGAGATACTTGCCTATGCCATGATGCATATGTACGACAAAATCTCCTACTGCTAAGTCGCGATAGGAGGTGAGGCGCGCGCCCTCGCCCGCCGCGCGGTGTTGCCGGCGTTTGCGCAGCCTAGACTTGCCCGAGAGGTTACTTTCCGTTAAGAGATAGAGCTTAATATCGGGCAGCTCTAAACCCTCGGTTAGCCCATCTACCACTACGGCGAATACACCTCGGGGGGGAAGCTCTTTGGCTACCTCCCACTTGCAGGCCTCTATATTTTCGGCGCTAAAGGCCTCTAGCATCTCCTCTTGGCGCGTCTCTGTCGGCGCAATAGCCATCATTCGGTAGCCTGAAGCCGACATTCTCTTTACGTCCTTGGCGAGCAGGGCCATTTGACCATGATAATTAGGAGGTGCCTTTTGCAGAACCGAAATTTGACCATCCACCCGCAGGCGCCCTGGGCGCTTGGGCAAGGTGGCCAAGAGAAAAGTGCGGAACTTCTCTAATGCCGTGATGACTTCTGTATCGCTCTTAAAGATATGATGTTGCGATGGCAGAATTTGTCCGGCGATGAGCAGCGCCTTGTACTGCTCATCTAAGTCTTTTTGGCAGCCCTCCGCTTTTTCAAGCAAGCGGCTAGGCTCATCTAAGACCACCAAAGTCCCTGCGGGCAGGTAGGACAGGAGCGTGGCCGTTTCTGCGAGAAAATAGGTGAGATACTTGCCGCGGCCGGTAAAGGGCACGCCTTCTTTGAGCTTGTCTAACTCTACGCCTATATTCTTCTTAAGTAGCGCACCGCGCTCAGGGTCTAGTTTACGTACGGTGCTCTGCAGTTGCTGCGACAAGCGTTCGACTGTAGCGGCGGCGGTTTCCTCTGACCAGAAAGCTTCGCGGGCGGGGGGGATGCGCACCTGCTTTAGGCGCGCCACCGATCTCTGCGTGGTAAGGTCGTAGTTGCGCAAGCTGTCGATTTCGTCGCCGAAAAACTCAATGCGGACGGGCTCTTCAGAAACAAGGGGGAAAACATCCACCAAGCCCCCGCGCACAGCATACTGCCCCATGGATTCGACAAGCTCTACCCTTTCGTATCCAGAGGTATGCAACATAGAAACGAAGTACTCCCGACTAAGGGCTTGACCCTCGGCAAGGAGCAAGGTGTGCTGTCTAAAGAGATCAGGCGGCACGATGCGGATAAGTAAGGCGTCCCAAGTCGTAACAATGGCTGCCTTACACTTACCCCCCGCCAGCTGCGCTAGCAGTGACAACCTTTGGCCCGCAAGTTCTGGGCCTTGCGCCAGAGCGCCATAAAGAAGCACTTCTTCAGGGGGGAAGTAGGCCACTTCATCCTCCCCGAGAAAACCCTGCAACTCTGCCTGCCAAACGCTAGCTTGCGAAGCAGATGGAGCGACCACTAGCATGGGCCAGTCCCACTGCCGCTTGGCCAGGGTCAGAAGAAGAGCTTTCCCTACGGCAGTGGCCCCACTGATGTAAATATGGCGCAGCCCATCGTTCACTGCTCGTTTGACTTCGTACCAACTATCACTCTGCAAGTATTCGTCTACTATCCTTTGCAAGCGCCCACCCCCACACAGTGCCCCTCCTCAGACATTGTCGCCACTGCGACACCAAAACCCTAGCCAGTTAGCTAGGGCCAGTTGCTCCTCTCCCTGCAGAGAGCGCCTCTGCATTCCGGGCACAAATCACTTAGAGTTACCAAGCTGTCAGTTTGAACATCTAACCTAGAAGTCTCTACACGGCCAAATACTTGCCGACATGAATCGCAAACGATGCACACCTCTATGACGCTCACCGTTCCTCTCGCTGCAAAGGGTGTAAACACCTCGTCAGTAGTATTGAGCAGCCTAGAGTTGCCTATTCAGTTCTGCCATTATGTCTATTGGCCGCTTCAGCGGCTCCGAAGATAATAAATGACTCCACAAAGAGCAAGGCCCGTTCCACTGCCCCGGCCAAGAGCACTTTTTCTTGGCCGCTCCAGCGTGACAAGACATAGTGCTCTACCATTACGCCCTCTTGTGGCCTGCCGATGCCGAAGCGCAAACGAGGAAACTCGCTCGTAGCTAAGGATTCGGCAATACTTTTTAAGCCTTTGTGACCCCCGCTGCCGCCCTGCGCCCGGAGGCGCAGACTACCAAGCGGTAAGTCTAGGTCATCGCTAATCACTAAGAGATCGGCGGGCAGGAGGCCGAGAGACTTAAGGGCAGGCTTGACGGCCTGCCCGCTAAGGTTCATAAAAGTCAAGGGCTGCTGCAGCCAGACCACTTGGTCGGCTATTTTGCCGCGGCCCATGAGGGACGCATGCCGCGCTTCGTTTACCTTAATGCCATAACGCGCGGCCAAGGCTGCAATTACGGCAAAGCCTGCGTTATGGCGCGTATCACTGTATTCTTTGCCGGGGTTACCTAGCCCCACCAGTAACTTCACCGCACTCACCTACCTTGCCGGTTCAGTATAGCCAACAGCTAATCAAACAACTTGCTTACTGATAAGTCTTCAAAAATGCGCAAAATGGCATCGCCAAGGAGCGGGGCGACGGAAAGCGTCTTAATCTTGGCCGAGCGCTTCTCTTCCGGCAACGGGATAGTATTGGTAATAACTACCTCGGTGAGGGGCGACTGCTCTAGCCGTGCTACCGCAGACCCCGAAAGAACGGCATGCGTACAACAGGCGTAAACCTCAAGGGCACCTTGGTCTAAGAGCGACTGTGCACCTTGTACTATGGTGCCAGCGGTATCAATAATGTCGTCAATCATTAGAACGCGCTTGCCCTTTATCTTACCAATGATGTTCATGATTTCGGCCACATTAGGTTCAGGACGGCGTTTATCTATAATGGCGATATCGACGCCAAGACGATCGGCGAGATCTCTAGCGCGGGTTACACCCCCGAGGTCTGGCGAGACCACGAGCATGCTCGCTAAATTCTTGCTCTTAAAATACTCCGCCAAAATAGGCACCCCCGGCAGATGATCGACAGGGATATCAAAAAAGCCTTGTATTTGCCCTGCGTGCAGGTCCATAGTCAGCACCTTGTCAACCCCGGCAGTCGTCAAGAGGTTAGCTACCAACTTGGCAGTAATGGGGTCACGCGCGCGCGTCTTACGATCTTGACGAGCATAGCCATAGTAGGGAATTACCGCGGTGATGCGTCTAGCAGAGGCTCTGCGCAAGGCATCGATGGTGATGAGTAGCTCCATCAGGTGCTCATTGACGGGGGAACAAGTGGGCTGTACGACAAAGACGTCCGCCCCCCGCACACTCTCGTTAATGCGCACTTGCACCTCGCCGTCGCTAAAACGCAAAACTTGCGCCAAACCCATGGGTATTCCTAGGTGCGCAGCAATTTCTCTGGCCAGGCTAGGGTTAGCATTGCCAGAGAAAATCTTCAAGCGTCTGTCAGGATAAGCTATCATTCAGCACACTCCTCGTAAGCTCGTCGCCATGTATTGTAGCACAAGGCGGGGCAAGATGATACATCTCGCATTAACTCATCTATAATCTTACCTAAGGGGTATTGGCTCACTCACGTAGAAATATTACCGAGGGGATGTGTGTGAGGATGTCACTAAGTAGTCGGCGCGAGTACTTCCTAGCGATGCGCGAGCGGTACATGCAAGCCAAGAGGCGCACCAAATTTCGCCGCGATCATTGCCATTCCTATTGTAAACATCGGCTGCCTCCGTTTAATTTAATGTGACGACAAAAAAATGTATGCCAAAGTGATCGCCACAATGACGCCGCTTACTCCCCAAATAACTGCGCTCACCCTTTTAATTTTAGTATCTGTTACAAATACGCTAGCTGCTTGTTTCCCCAAAATAGCCCCTATGCATGCCGAAACACACACAAACCAACAGTAGTTGCCTATACGAGCTCTCCAAAAGTATTCTGTGTCCATGATGACCCTCAAGGCATCCGAAATTGCGTCACGCTGCAAAGAGTCCGCGATGGGATTATGAGGTGCGTCCTCCAGCAATGAACCGTACAATCGCTATCATGCAGAGCATCATTATTGAGCCGACAGTTACTATGGCAAATGGATTGCCTGCAAGGACCATATCTAGCCATAAATCAGGCGCTTTAGTGATGTTAAACTTTGCCCCTAGGATCCCTCCCCCAAGTGCGAGCAGGGCAGTTGTCGAGCGGTTGAACAATGTAGCCGTTGCACTAGGGAAAAAATAGTTAAGAGCTTTTCGCCCAAATGGAGCTAGTAGAGTGGCACTCACGGATGCACCAATGAGAAAATCATAAAGAATTGCGATCCCATGTTGGAACACTTTCTAGCGACCTCCTGACTGTTACTAACCAAGTTTGCTGAACTGCCCGCTGGGTGCAATTATCTTCGTGTCCCACCGTAAAGACCGCCAATAACAGCACCGATAGCGGCTCCTTTTGCCGCTCCAGCTTTCTTGGCGCCGAGAGCTTCCCATAAAGTGCCACCTGCAGCTCCTCCTAATCACCGGCTGCCCATTGGCAATAGTTGCGTGGCGTTTCCAGTGTATCCCATCGTTCACGCCAAATCAATTAGCATTTGCATTAATTTCTTGTCAAATATGAAATCTCGTCTTGTAGCCAGGAAAGAGGTGTTTGAGGATAAATGTGGGCCACGAAAGGCGGAGGTTCTCGGGTTTGGCTTTACGCCTGAGGAGCAGCAGTGGGCGGTGGCGATGATGGAGTCACTTCGCTGCAGAGAATGGCAAGTGGAAAGAATTCGGGGCTTTACTTTTGCTCCTTCCTGAGCAGACGGATGAAGGAACATCCTCCTCGGATTAGATTCCGGGGAGGATGTTAGTGGGCACTAGTATAGAGATCTGTAGCATCTGTCGTTAGCGATGGGCGAACAATCTAGTGGTCATTAAGAGATAGACAGTCCCCATAGGAGCCCCAAGTACAATGCAGATGCCGCACTCACAAGGAGTATTGCCCTGCGTATGGCCAGGCTGAATTCAACGGAAAAGGTTTTCTCCAATGCTGTGGTGGCCTGCCACCCCAACGCTATCCCCAAAGACAAACCAAAGCCTCCAGTAGCAATGACCACGATGATGCCCCAATAAGTCAAGCTGACTACCTCCTTTGCGCAAGAGCTAGATACTAGGCCGCACTTCTGACGATGATAGCAAGTTACTCATCGTCCTGAACGAAAAATCGCATCAACAGGAGCATGATAAGTAGTGGCGCAACCGCAATCGCCAAGTAAAGAGGAAGCCCTAGGATAATTCCATCCAGTCGAGTTCCTAGTAGGATGCCTGCGCTAACGCCTTGTAGTCCGCCGGAAAACAGCAGAAAGGGGGTAGATTTCAATCCAATTGCCCAAGGAAACATGGGAGCGAAAGTGACGGCCATCAGGATTATAAGCCCGATGGTTCTTGCTGAAATGTACACTATAAGGCGTGATCCTCCTTGCTTATGGATTGGAAGATACAGCAAAGCACACTGGCAAAAGAAACAAGACAAGCGGAGAGACTGCTATTCCTACTAAGGCGTTAATAGTCCAGATTAAAATCGCCCCATCCAGTACTGCGCCTGCCAATGCGCCAATCTTTGCGGCATTCCGTGTGCCACCCAGATGGACCTCACCAAATTTCGCCGCGATCATTGCCATTCCGATTATAAACATCTGCTGCCTCCGTTTAGTTTAACGTGGCGAAGGAGTTGATCTCCTTCTTGGACTAGGGTCTCGCGAGGAGGTGAAGTACCACTCGTCTTGCTAAAAGTCCTCACCTTGTGAGGTAAATAGATATACCGAAAAAACGATCAAGCACCACAGCGGCGATAAAAAAATCTACTACAACGCCAGCGGCTGCGCCGACCCAGGCCGCTGCGTGTTTGCCGCCAAGTTGCTTTTCGGCAAATCGCACTGTAAATAGAGCAGTTCCAATCATAAACATCGACTGCTTCCCTCCAGTTTGAATATAGTACGTGCGTCATCGTAACCATCCTAAAATGTAAGCCCAAATGAGCGCCACAATTACGCCACCCACTCCCGTGATGCCAGCGATTATTTTTATTGTTCGCGTATTTGTTACAAATACGCACGCCGCTTGTTTCCCCAAAATAACCCCTATGCATGCCGAAATACACACGAGACCAATCATTATTGCGTATACCTGCATAACTTCATTTCCCCCTTAACGAAAATTAGTGCGGAGGACTTGTCTTGAAGCAAACCTCCGCACCCGAAGAATTATGCCCGCGTATGAAAGCCCGCCCCATGCGAATTGGTTGGCTATCTCCAAAAAACTTACTAAGTGAAGAAATTACTCAACCTAATTCGAGCACAATCTATCTGCGCACGCGGGTCGATTCAGTACAAAGCCTCGATGGAAAGGTCTTCATCGAATTCGTGGCCTTGATTTATCTCTCCTATATCAAAAATGGATGCAATACATCGATTAGTTTCAGCAAGATACTCTCTAGGGAGTCTTGGACAAACTCGATATCATCGAATGCTTTACCGTACCGTGGGAAACCCTGCGGGTCGGAGAGACTTTTGAGAAGCAAAAGGACATCTATGTTGCCCTCAGCGTAATGCCATCTCCCCCTCTATGGAGCCTGCGGGGGTGTAGGTGCATACTGAATATGAGCTGCGGCCCCTGCTCCAACGGCCCCCGCCACGCCTGCGATTGCAGCCACCAATTTTATGATTTTGGCACTAGTCGTAAAAACCCCAGCTGCAGCTGCGCCTCCTGTAACTCCAGCTATTCCCCCTGCAGCTGCGGCTCCAAGCACAGCAAGAAAAACAAGAGGATTCTCATCTGCCACAAGCACCACTTGCCCGTTTACCATTAACACATGGAACTCAGAGATTGGAATAACAATGGGTCCGTCTTCTGCTGGGACAACAACCGAGTCGTTCCTTAGCACGAGGGGAACAATTTGACCATCCACCAATACGGTTCGCGGAAGTTGAACTGAAACATAGGCAACATTTCCACCTGTATCTGGCAGACTGAAAGTGAACCATTATGATGGAAAGTGACATTTAGAAAATGAACCACTCCGACCACAAACCCTGTATGCTAGAGGTTGCAAGACATCAAGCATTGGGGGTAATGAGGAGTGA
>JAGXTJ010000050.1 GCA_018333655.1 Bacillota bacterium
AAGCCGGTGGCCTAACCCTTGTGGAGGGAGCCGTCGAAGGTGGGATCGGCGATTGGGACGAAGTCGTAACAAGGTAGCCGTACCGGAAGGTGCGGCTGGATCACCTCCTTTCTAAGGAGCACTCACCACGCTTTGGTGTGGTCAGAGTTTGCGCAGGGTTCGCGTCCGAATGTGGCGCGCTCTGTGGCTCATTGGGTGGAACACTATCGCGTAGGACTCGCCGTGATCGGCGGTATCAGATTGCAGGATCTGGTGCCGGCGTTAGCGTGGTCCGGACGAAACACACTGTTGGGTGTCTGAAACAACACCATCGAGCCTTCGGGTTTGGTTGTTTCTGATGGCACTGATTCCCGAGACATCTGATGCGCCATACGTGGCCGGGGTGTGGGTGGGGTTGGTGTGTGTTGTTTGAGAACTGCACAGTGGACGCGAGCATCTTTAATTGTTTGTGAATGTAAGTGTGTAAGAGCACACGGTGGATGCCTTGGCACCAAGAGCCGATGAAGGACGTAGTAGGCTGCGATAAGCCTCGGGGAGCTGCCAAACGAGCTGTGATCCGAGGGTGTCCGAATGGGGAAACCCAGCACGCGTGATGGCGTGTTACCCGCATCTGAATACATAGGGTGTGTGGAGGGAACGCGGGGAAGTGAAACATCTCAGTACCCGCAGGAAGAGAAAACAATAGTGATTCCGTCAGTAGCGGCGAGCGAACGCGGATCAGGCTAAACCGCATGCGTGTGATACCCGGCAGGGGTTGCGTGTGTGGTGTTGTGGGGCATGATGTCCCGGTTCTGCCGGACCGGGCGCTGATTGATCGCGGGTTAGGGGAACGACTTGGAAGGGTCGGCCGGAGAGGGTGAGAGTCCCGTACCTGAAAACCTTGCGGCGGGGCGATTTGTGTTCCCAAGTAGCAGCGGGCCCGTGAAATCTGCTGTGAATCTGCCGGGACCACCCGGTAAGCCTAAATACTTCTTGGTGACCGATAGCGGATTAGTACCGTGAGGGAATGGTGAAAAGTACCCCGGGAGGGGAGTGAAATAGTACCTGAAACCGTGTGCTTACAATCCGTCAGAGGCTCATAAGCTGATGGCGTGCCTTTTGAAGAATGAGCCTGCGAGTTAGTGGTATGTCGCGAGGTTAACCCGTGTGGGGAAGCCGTAGCGAAAGCGAGTCCTAATAGGGCGACTGTAGTGGCATGCTCTAGACCCGAAGCGGAGTGATCTACCCATGGCCAGTGTGAAGCGACGGTAAGACGTCGTGGAGGCGCGAACCCACTTAGGTTGAAAACTGAGGGGATGAGTTGTGGGTAGGGGTGAAAGGCCAATCAAACTCCGTGATAGCTGGTTCTCCCCGAAATGCATTTAGGTGCAGCGTCGCATGTTTCACCTCGGAGGTAGAGCTACTGGATGGCCGATGGGCCCTACAAGGTTACTGACGTCAGCCAAACTCCGAATGCCGAGGTGTGAGAGTGCGGCAGTGAGACTGTGGGGGATAAGCTTCATAGTCGAGAGGGAAACAGCCCAGATCGCCGGCTAAGGCCCCTAAGCGTGTACTAAGTGGAAAAGGATGTGGGATCGCTGAGACAGCCAGGAGGTTGGCTTAGAAGCAGCCACCCTTGAAAGAGTGCGTAATAGCTCACTGGTCAAGTGGTCCTGCGCCGACAATTTAGCGGGGCTCAAGTACACCGCCGAAGCCGCGGCACTCACACAATAACCTCCTCCGGGCAGGTGTGTGGGTGGGTAGGGGAGCGTCGTGTGGCCATAGAAGCGTCGGAGTGATCCAGGCGTGGAGGCCACACGAGTGAGAATGCAGGCATGAGTAGCGAATGACGAGTGAGAAACTCGTCCGCCGAATGATCAAGGGTTCCTGGGTCAAGCTAATCTGCCCAGGGTGAGTCGGGACCTAAGGCGAGGCCGACAGGCGTAGTCGATGGACAACGGGTTGATATTCCCGTACCCGTGTGTGCGCGCCCATGGTGAATCAGTGATACTAACCGCCCTGAACGTTCTAGAGCATCCTTCGGGATGACGTGGACTGGATGCGCGGGACCTGAACTGGTAGTAGCCAAGCGATGGGGTGACGCAGGAAGGTAGCTGGGCCAGTCAGTGGTTGTACTGGTGTAAGAGTGTAGGCCGTGACATAGGCAAATCCGTGTCACATCAAGGCTGAGACTTGATGCATACCCGTTGTGGGGAATTCAGTGATCCTATGCTGCCGAGAAAAGCCTCTAGTGAGTTCATACACGGCCCGTACCCCAAACCGACACAGGTGATCAGGTAGAGAATACCAAGGCGATCGAGAGAACTGTGGTTAAGGAACTCGGCAAAATGCCCCCGTAACTTCGGGAGAAGGGGGACCACGCCCGGTGACGATCCTTGCGATCTGAGCTGGGGGTGGTCGCAGAGACCAGAGAGAAGCGACTGTTTACTAAAAACACAGGTCCGTGCGAAGACGTAAGTCGATGTATACGGACTGACGCCTGCCCGGTGCTGGAAGGTTAAGAGGACCGGTTAGCCGCAAGGCGAAGCTGAGAATTTAAGCCCCAGTAAACGGCGGTGGTAACTATAACCATCCTAAGGTAGCGAAATTCCTTGTCGGGTAAGTTCCGACCTGCACGAATGGCGTAACGACTTCTCTGCTGTCTCGACCACAGACTCGGCGAAATTGCACTACGAGTAAAGATGCTCGTTACGCGCGGCAGGACGAAAAGACCCCGGGACCTTTACTATAGCTTGGTATTGGCGTTCGATTCGGTTTGTGTAGGATAGGTGGGAGACTGTGAAGCATGCACGCCAGTGTGTGTGGAGTCGTTGTTGAAATACCACTCTGATCGTATTGGACGTCTAACCTCGGCCCATGATCTGGGTTAGGGACAGTGCCTGGTGGGTAGTTTAACTGGGGCGGTTGCCTCCTAAAGAGTAACGGAGGCGCCCAAAGGTTCCCTCAGCCTGGATGGCAATCAGGTGTTGAGTGCAAGTGCACAAGGGAGCTTGACTGTGAGACTGACACGTCGAGCAGGGACGAAAGTCGGGACTAGTGATCCGGCACCGGCAAGTGGAAGCGGTGTCGCTCAACGGATAAAAGGTACCCCGGGGATAACAGGCTGATCTTCCCCAAGAGTCCATATCGACGGGATGGTTTGGCACCTCGATGTCGGCTCGTCGCATCCTGGGGCTGGAGTAGGTCCCAAGGGTTGGGCTGTTCGCCCATTAAAGCGGCACGCGAGCTGGGTTTAGAACGTCGTGAGACAGTTCGGTCTCTATCCGCCGCGCGCGTAAGAAACTTGAGGAAGGCTGTCCCTAGTACGAGAGGACCGGGACGGACGAACCTCTGGTGTGCCAGTTGTTCCACCAGGAGCATCGCTGGTTAGCTACGTTCGGAAGGGATAACCGCTGAAAGCATCTAAGCGGGAAGCCTGTTCCAAGATGAGGTTTCTCACCACCTTGCGTGGTTAAGGCCCCCCACAGACCATGGGGTTGATAGGCCGGAACTGGAAGCGCAGCAATGCGTGGAGGTGACCGGTACTAATCGGCCGAGGGCTTACACACAAACAAGCCAAAGAATTTGTTACGCGTCCACTGTGCAGTATCTGAAACAACACACCCATCCGCGGTCTTGATCGCGGGTCGGGCCTTGTTTCACAGAGTTACGGCGGCCATAGCGGCAGGGAAACGCCCGGTCCCATTCCGAACCCGGAAGCTAAGCCTGCCAGCGCCGATGGTACTGCACTCGTGAGGGTGTGGGAGAGTAGGTCACCGCCGAACACAACTTCA
>JAGXTJ010000051.1 GCA_018333655.1 Bacillota bacterium
AAGGCTTGCACCACCTCGCGACACCCTAAGGCTTGCACCACCTCGCGCGTCAAAGCGGGCGAGCCCTTGGTCCAGGCATAGAGCGCTACACTGACATTGTCGCGAGTCGGCCGAGAGAGCAGCTCCGCCACTTCGCGCAGCGAAAAATAGTCTAGCTGCACGCTGGCGGCCTCCCACGCCTCGCGAGCGCCCACAACCACATACACTTGCGACAAGGCTGGCGCGAACATGCGCTCATTGCGAAATGCGTGACAAAACAGTGTCAGCTGCGCCTTCTCTGGCGCCGTCAAGCGCTCGGCTCCGTCTATTAGCAGGACGAGTGGCGCAGCTCGCTTCAAATCATGAAGAAACTCTGTAGTCGACAAGGCACTCCGCCAGACACAGCCCATTTTCTCGCCAATCTGCGCCATAATGTCGCCCTCCCCGGCCGCGGCATTAACATAGAGTAAATCCCCCTTGCATTTCTTGACTAGCTCGCTGCCGACTTGCGCCAAAAACAAGGTCAAACCAGCCCGTGGCCTAGCCTCAATCGCAATATACCCTTCATCTAGCACTAAGGAAATTGCTCCTGACAAGGCCTCACGTTCAATTCTCACACGCTCACCCCACCTTCTGCACCCATCATATGCGAACATATGTTCGTAGTCAAGAGCGAGTAATGGCATAGTTGTGCCAAAAGAGGATTATGACGAGTGAGTGGGGAAGTTATTGAAGTAATCGTGAAGTGAAATGGGGTGGCACAAGTGAAGTTCAAGTCGCGCCTAATCGTTCTACTGCTACTACTTCTGGTCGGCCTACTTGCCTCTGCGCGTTTCTACACAGATTTTCTCTGGCTAGTGTCTTTAGGCTACCAGCACATACTGCTGCGCACGCTCGCCGCGCAGACGGCAGTATTTGCAGCGGCCTTTTTCATTTCGCTGGCCTTTTTTGTGCCCAACTTCATGGCGCTCCGCCAGAGCTTCCGCCTGCCGGGTGGCGCAGGAGGCAAGGAGAACATCCGCTACTACCCGACTGAACAGCCGTGGCGAGAATCGATCGACAACATACTGGCCAGCAAAAATGTCACTTTAGGATTGTGGGCTGCCGCATGTGCACTTTCGGTACTCATTGCCTTGCCAGCTAGCTCAGCCGGGCATGAGGCCCTCATGCTTATTCATAGTCAGCCCACCGGCACGGTAGACCCGCTCTTCCAAGCGGACATCTCTTTCTACCTTTTTCGCCTGCCGTTTATCGGCGGGGTTGTCTCCGCCGCTTTTGGCGTAGTTCTAATGACGACAATCGCCACGCTCGCTCTCTACGCCGCCACAAACAATGTCGCTTTGGCTCGTACGGGCAATCCGCGGGCGATCAAGCACCTATCAGGCTTGCTTGCTGTGCTCCTTGTTCTACAGGCTGCTTCCTACCGTATTGACGCCTACCGCTTGGTGTATTCGCCTCGCGGCGTGGCTTTTGGGGCTAGCTATACAGATCTTTTCGCCTCGCTCCCCATTCTCTACATACTGATGGCGCTGGCCGTGGTGGGTGCCATGGTAGCCCTAATCAACCTCAAGGTGAGAAAGACAAAACTGCTCCTTGGAGTGCCTGCAGCGATGATGACAGTGTCCCTCCTGGCGGGGGGCATTTACCCCGCCATCGTTCAGCAGTACATTGTCGAGCCCAATGAACTGGCGCGCGAGACGCCCTTTATTCCTGTGGATAAGTAGGGTAAAAGTGTGGATAACTCAATGAACTGGCGCGCGAGACGCCCTTTATTCGCCACAATATTGAGTTCACGCGCCGTGCGTTCGGCCTTGACGCAATCACCATCAAAGATCTACCGGCGCCTGCTCCCCTCTCCACGCGCCATTTTAGAGAACATGAATACGCCTTAACAAATGCACGCTTGCTCGACTGGACGGCGCTACTCAGATCCTACCGTCAGCTCCAGGGTATGCGGGTTTACTATCGTTTTCACGATGTCGACATCGATCGCTATGTGCTGGAGGGCAGCTTAGAGCAAGTGATGCTGGCTGCGCGTGAGCTTTCTGTCGAGGATCTATACCCAGCCGCTCGCACCTGGATTAACGAGCACCTACGCTATACTCATGGCTTTGGTGCGGTCGTTTCGCCGGTTAATCGCACTGGCCCACGGGGTGAGCCCCTCTTTTATGTACAAGACATACCACCGCGCTCTCTGCATCCCGAGCTACAAATTACCCGCCCAGAAATATACTTTGGCGAGTTCCCCGGGGGCTACGTCACAGTAAACGCCAAGACCGATGAATTTAGCTTCCCCCTAGGGGAAGAGAATGCTACCACCCGCTACGTGGGGCAGGACGGCGTGCCCTTGACCTTTTTTAACAAGCTTATGTTCAGCTTGCGCTATGGCACAACGATGCTCTTGCTCTCCGATGATGTACAGCCAGAGAGTCGCATTCTTTTCCACCGCAATATCTTAGAGCGGGTGCGTATGATCGCGCCGTTTCTTAGCTACGACCCCGACCCCTACTTGGTCATTAACGACGGGCGCCTCTTTTGGATAATAGACGCCTACACGACCTCGAAACACTTTCCCTACTCTACACCACATGACCCTACCGGCATTAACTACATCCGCAATTCCGTAAAAGTTGTGGTCGACGCCTACGAGGGCACAGTGGATTTCTATCAGGTAGACCACGAAGACCCTATCGCCAACACTCTCCATGCCGCTTTCCCCGGCCTGTTACAGCCCTTGTCCGCCATGCCCGCAGGCCTACGGGCGCATATTCGCTACCCAGAACAACTTTTGACTATACAAGCGCAT
Source organism: Bacillota bacterium (assembly GCA_018333655.1). Classification (NCBI taxonomy): domain Bacteria; kingdom Bacillati; phylum Bacillota; species Bacillota bacterium. The sequence goes on from JAGXTJ010000051.1 coordinate 2,786, forward strand.
ATGCTGGCCACTTACCACATGACTAGCCCCTCTACCTTCTATAATAAGGAGGACATTTGGCGCATCGCGCGCGAACCAGTAGGGCAGCGCGATCAGCCCGTGAACCCCTACTACACCATCACCAGCCTACCGATGACCGCCGAGGGCCGTTACGAGTTTGCCCTGCTACTGCCCCTTACCCCTGCGGGGACAGCCGAAAACCCCAAGCACAATTTAATCGCCTTCCTGACTGCGAGAAGTGATGGCGAAAACTACGGCGAACTTCTGCTCTACCGCTTGCCTAAGGACGTGCTCGTGCAAGGCCCGATGCAAATTGAGGCCAGAATTAACCAAGACGCCGAGATTTCCCCCCTGCTTACCCTCTGGGGGCAAGGCGGCTCAACCGTCTTTCGGGGAAATCTATTACTCATCCCCGTGGGGGATTCCTTCATCTACGTACAGCCGCTCTACATCCAGGCTACTGGCAATAGCCTGCCAGAGTTAAAGAGGGTAATCGTGGCAACGGAAGATAATATCGCCATGGCCGAGACTTTCGCGCAGGCCTTGTCTGAACTTGTGGGCACCGAAATAGAGGACCCCACTCCACCCCCGCCTGGTGAAACCGGAGTTCCCCTGCCCATAGCCGAACTGGCAGCAGCCATCGAGAGAGCCTTCGCAGCGGCGGAGGGGGCAGCGAGAACTGGCAACTGGGCACAGTATGGTCAGTATTTGCAGGAGCTAGGCCGCCTGATTGCGGAGCTGCGGCGATTGCAGCCGTAGCCCTGTCGCACAGGGACGGAGGGAATGCGACATCTCCGACAGCATTTTGTCATCTTTTCTGAAACTCGGGAGTGTTTGGTGAGAGTTACATGGGGAATGGGCTCTAGAGCTGATGGAACTTTATTGCAGTATAGCCTGACGAGGGGGCGAAAAAGACAAAATGCTTGTGTTGTTTGCTATGATAACAGATCCTGATGACAGGGATTTTATGATGGACCTATATAAGGTGCACTACGGGTTTGTGCGAAGCGCCATTCTTAAGATAACCGGCGATAGGGCCTGTCTTGAAGACCTCACAAACGACACCTTTATGAAGCTAATCGGAAAAATCGCTATACTACGCACCTTAGACTGTTGCAGATTAGCCGCCTATGTTGTCTATACAAGTAGAAGCATAGGCATTAACTTCGTCCGGCATCGTACCGTGCAAGACAAGTATGTTTACTTCGGCTTGGAGGAAGATCTGGCAGAAGGGGCAGCTGATCCTAGAGAGAGTGTGGAAGATAAGGTGATTTACTGGGATGAGCGGGAAGACCTATGGCGAACCATACTGCGACTGCCCGAGAAAGACAGGGATCTTCTCTACTTCAAGTATGTTATGGAACTGCATGACGTAGATATTGCTGAGTTGCTAAACATCACTCCCGCCAGCGTCAGACAGTACCTGACACGGGCGCGAAGAGCAGCAAAGAAACTAATTGAGGAGGAGGTGAAAGACCATGCCCAGTAACCAGGCCAAGTTCCGTGAGGAGTACGAAGATGCCCTATTCAAAATGCTCTTACACGACGTAGCAGAGCATGAGGGGAAGGCCATCTTGCAGCAAATGCAGACTATGGGGGACTCACCCGATTCAAAGCCCTCCGAGTTACTACTTAAGAAGTTTGGCAAACAACTGGATATTGAGCTCCGAAAACTACGGCAGGCAGAGCGCAAGCAGGTTGCTATCGCCACTGTGCGCGGCCTGGCAATTTGTCTCCTAGCTCTCCTTACAGTGTTTTTTACCGCCATGGCCACCGTTTCGGCCTTTAGGACCCGAGTAATGAACATCTGGATGGACATACGGCCGGAATACACAGCTTTTCAGCTTCGAGGTAGCGAAAGCAGCGAGGGAGGCGGCATGGTCGTTAATTGGAGCAATACCTATGTTCCGACTTATTTACCCGAGGGGTACGAGGTAAACTCCTTCTCCTTCAATGAAGGCTTGAAGAGAATAGTGTTTGAGAACGCCTCTACACAGACCTTTATACTCTACACCGAACTTGACGAAGCGAGCAGCATGGTACTTGACACTGAAAACGCCGATCGCTTTGAAGAGATAAGCATGAACGACCAGTCCGGTACGCTGGTGGTAAAGAACAATTTGGTCACCATCGTCTGGAAGCAAGAAGGTCGTCTGTTTATGATTAAGACACAGACCGACATCGGTACAGCTATAAAAGTGGCCGAAGGAGTAAAATTCATAAAATAGTCTCCGAAAAAATGTTGCACTTTTCCTCCCTTAAGTGTCTATACATGTGAGGGTACTAGAAGGGAGGTGTTTGTTTATGAGGAAAATCGTATGTGCATTACTAGCCGTTCTAACCATCTTGACATTTAGCGTTAAAGTACTTGCGGCACACAGCGAGTTACACGGGCCAATATCTCCACAGTTCACCCACATCTCACATGTGATGGCGCGTTTATCCATTTCTGCATGGGGCGAGGCCGCCTGCAGCGGAAGCGTTGCTCTTTATAGTCGGTCCGATACCGCTACTCTCATCATGGAACTCCAGAGGCGGGATGGCAACGGTTGGAGCACAGTGAAGTCTTGGACTTCATCGGGACCAGGGCTCCCGGGGGTCTACATGGATAATTACCATTGGGTTGTCAGGGGGACATACCGTGTGCGTTGTATTGCCAGGGCTCACAGTGCCAGTGGTGTGCTTCTGGAAGAGGTCTCTCTATTATCTCATGAAGTTACACATTGAACCCCGAAAAGGTCTAGATACATGAGAAGGGAATGGATGACTTTTTGTGAAGCCAAAGTTACTAATACTGTTTATCATCTTGGCAATTGGCGTCGTCAGTTCCCTGACCATTACCACCCTTAGCATGCAGAATGCAGGGTTTGAGAACCAACAGGAACAAGCCCTGCGTGAAGAGATAAGCTTACTAATGACACAGCTAACGCATGTCATTAGTGCTTTGGAACAGCTAACGCAAAATGAGACTATAGAAAAGCTGATAGATTTGCAGATCGAGGTCTCCAGAATGAAGGGGGTAGTGTTCAAACGTCAAAATAGTCTGCTCGTGAACTATGCTTCATTGGATAACCCTATTTCATCACTGGAGGGCTTTTTGAGGTTAGCCCTTCTAGAATGTTCTTCAGATGACGATGCGATAAGGCCATATGTAACGAAGGCCGCCCAGCTTAAAATTTTTCTCTCGGAACTCCATAATCACTTCGAAAGAGTATACGGATCCTTCGTAAGAGGACAAATACGGTCTCAGGACATACACGTCAACACTTTGCACGAGCTAAACGAATTGATAAGCACAATCAACGCTCGAGTAGCAGAGCTCATTCATTCCCCGCAATGAGTGACATGCGCTATCTGCCTCTATACCACTTTGCAGGTTGGTAACACAAGCAGCTATCGCACATCCTCCAAGCACTGAAGCTCGTTCTCTAGTGCAACAGCAGCACTTCCCGGACTTTGCGCAATGCTTACCTATGATTGGGCTACACCTATAGTACCCTAGAAACCAAATTAATGCGGAGGTGGCAAATTGGTGCGTAAAATACTATGTATCCTGTTAGCCGTTGTCTTCGTGGTTACGTTCGTAGCATCGGTGCAAAGTGTTTCAAAACCAAATCCTGTAGCAGTAGGGGGCACTGGAGTTTTGCTTGTCACAGAAAAGCCTGTGAAAAGCTCTGTGCCTTCAGAAGTTCTCACCTCGCTGAACCAGCTCCCAAAGAATGCAGCTGATATAGTCGGTCTTCTCATTGACAGTGAAATCTTGGGCAAGGCTGCTCCTGAAGCAGTACAGAACCTCAAAACACAGTTTGGCAACGGTAAAGCCATAGTTGCGTATGGAGACTCAGTGGACGCAAAGAAAGTCGCTAGATACATAGGAATTGAACTCACACAAGAAACAAAGCTTGGACATGGAACCAAGCGTGTCGCCGCAGGTGTGATGAAGCTCGCTGATGGTCGTACTCACACTATTGAAGTAGTTACTGATAAAAAGCACAATATGTCTGCGGAAGAAATACAGGCCTCAATCGCTAACATGATCGCGCAGTCGGAGTCGGATCTAAGGAATGTAGACTTGGAGCAAGGGATGTCTATCCAGTCGGCGGGTTGGATTATTTTCGACTCTACAATTAGATCGTACACAGCATCATCTAACTTCGGTACCTATACCACTACGGCTGCTGCCTATTATCTCAATGCGTCGTACGATGCAGACCCTAATAAAGACTATTTACAGATCAGAACCCAACATACATCTCAAGCAGGCGCGTATAATTTCGCAAAGGCGAACACAGCAAATGAACCTGGAAATGGGCAGACTGTAGTGGAATATGGACCCATGGGCAACTTTACTAGCGGTGGGGCCGTATCATTTTCTCTCGGATACCCTCCTGCTGTTGGCTTCTCATTCTCATTAGGGTCATCTTCAACTCAACTAACTAATCAAAGCCAACCATCGTACCCGCGCATTAGGCACGAGGTGAAGTATGGTGCAGGCTCACCTGAAGCAAAAGGGTCGCTTGCATGGCTCCAGCCAATCAATACATCGACTCCTCAAGGGCAGAAGACAGTTTTCTACTGGTTCACAAACAACCTCACCATTTCAAGATCTGCGTTTTTCGACAACTGGTATTGGGTAGTAACAAGGCCATAAACAAGAAGAATTCGTGGGAGCCGCTTCCTCTCGCGAATTCTCTTTTTTATCTCGTTGAGTAGGCGGGGAATGGTTGCCGCATTGTGGCAGCGGGGCATCCACCGACATATCGTGGAGAGCACCCGGTAGTCTTAGCGGAGGAGCAAAGAGGCCAGGTAGACAAGTGCCGGAGGGATTGTGACCAAAATTAGACCGCGTTTGGCTTTCTCTAGGTCTTTTTTCGCTTGAGAGAGATGGTAGAGAAGCAAGCCGCCCCACAAGATGAGGGAAGTATAGTTGACCGCAGGGATGCTATCCCGCAGCCCGAGCACAAGTGCCATGGCGGCTAAGGGGGCAGCGAAAGAAAGTATCTCAATTAGGTTACTCAGCAAGGAGTAGTCTTCATTCTTGTCTTTAGACAAACGGCGCAAAAGCAAAGGTGCGGTGAAGAGCGCCAAGGCAATCTCTGGCCCCATGTAGGTAATATTGTAGACAAAGGAAAAAGCATAAATGCTCGTGCCCGCTGGAGCATACTGGCCGAAGAATACCACCCCTGAAGCAAAATGCATGACAAAACGGGCTACCCCGCCGATGGCTACCCCCGCGATCGGCTTGTCCTTAAAGAAACCCGCCAAACCGATGGCGGCGAAAGCGAAAGGGTAATCCAAAAGAAGTTGCACAGGGTGCACGATAAAAGGCTCGACGAGTAGCTTAAGGCCCGAAAAGAGCAGGCCTGCGACGATGCCCGCTTTACCGCCCCAGCGTAGCGCCACCACAAAGAGGGGTAGCATCTGCAGTGAGACTGAGCCTCCTTGTGGCATCTCCACCACTCGGAATAGACTGAGGATGTAAGAAAATGCCACCATTACCGCGATCTCGACTAGCATTAGGGTTTTTTTGTCTTTCATAACCAAGCCTCCTTGAAATTTGCGTGTCTTCCTTTTGACGAAAAAATAAATACCCATGTGAGAAACATGGGCACAATTCGTGCTGCTGCTTCCCTACGCTGGCCTTACCCAGATCAGGTTCAAAGGGTTAGGGTGTATTTACGCCCCTCTCAGCCCAAATTGCGGGCTCCCCTAGCAAGATATGAAATTCTGTCTACCTCTCGGTCAATTAGGCCAGTGCTCAATTGGCAAGCCCCGCGTTCAGCATACGCTTTAATCTCTCGACGATGAGAGGAGTCTCCTCCACCTGCCTGTTAATGACCAAAATAGTGTCGTCACCGGCGATAGTGCCCATAACACCTGCTAACTGCATGCTGTCTAGAGCCGCGGCCACGGCATTGCCACCACCAGGGAAGGTTTTGATGACTATAAAATTTGCTGTGTAGTCAAGACTTACTACCGCATTGCGTAGAATGCGCACTAGGCGGTCGGTCAGGCTGTCGCCGCCGTTACTTGGTGACTGCGTATAAACCTGCTTGCCCGACTTGTTAATGATTTTTATAAGACCAAGTTCTTTGACATCCCTCGATACCGTTGCTTGAGTGGCCCTAAAGTTGGCAGCTGCCAAAAATTGAGCCAACTGCTCTTGTGTTTCCACTGGATGCCTATTTATTATTTCTAATATTCGCCCCTGACGTTGTTCTTTCATAACTTTCCCCCTTCCCAGGGCCTCTGCTAAACATATTTTATCATAGTTCCAGTACTTGGTCACGACATCTTGGCTACCATGCCCCGCGAGATGTTGCCACGCCGTAAAACAAGGGGCTCCTCTCAGTGTCAGGCGACACTATTATGGACTTGTGACACTAGTACGCAGTAATGTATTATGGTGGCAAGAAAAAAGAGAGGGTGAAAAACATGAAAAAATTCTTAGCTTTGGCACTGGTTTTCTGCTTCGTCTTGGCTACGCCAGTATTTCCAGCAGCCGTAGCACAGAGTGGGCAATTGACCATTAGCGCGGCCCCGTTAGCGGAGCCTCCACCGCCAGTACTGCCTCCGCCAACCCGAAATTAAGGCTGATTCCCACAGTGTGTACGGACTTTTTTGGAGCGAGGTGGAGTTGCTGACTATGCTGCTCAAGAGGGTTATTTTGCTGGATTCTATCTAGCAAACTATACGATATAGAAGGGGTCAGAAATATGAGAAGAAGATTTGTCGCCATTACTTTCTTGGCGTGTATTATGCTTAGCTCCACACTAAGCGCTTCGGCACTAAATGACGTTACGCAACTGCCTCACAACACTGAACTTGCATGGTTTGCGCAACATGGCATTGAAGCGATGGATATCACGCGGATTATGGAGTCAGTCCCCAATGGCCAAGATCAGCTAAGGAGCCTATCGCAACAAGCTAGGGCTCATAATCTTACACCTGCACAGGTTCAAGAAGTTGTTAGAAGCCTGCTTGATGCTCCACCCTTAACGCGCGAGGGCATGTATGGACAGCTTTCTAAAGACGGAACTACTATCGCTTTGCCTAACGGCATGACAACACCAAATCTACAAAAACAACGGATGCTAAATGCTGCTACTAGTACAGTGAACGCCACCTCCGGAACTGGGCTGACTGCCCTTACCTCTGGTTATCGTGATGTTGTAGATTTCAGCGATCAATCTGGCGTTTTCTGGCTTGTACGGAGCACAACTGGGTTTAACCAAGCGACAACTTTCGTGAACCTACCGCATATTACTACCTTACCAACATCTCCCGACAGGCCATACGTTTTTTTCGCTGTCAATAATGCCACCAGTTCGGTTGTGGGCGATTACGGCATAGTCTTTTACCCAAACTCAGGATGGCATCTCTTCTCGTACACACTTGTTTGGAACACCTCTACTAATAGGTATGACGCCACTTGGTGGCAATCGAGTACTCCGCTCCCGAGCCAATATGTAGGGGGGAGTTCTGTTTACCTGCATGTGCAGATTACAAACACTTCAAACACCGATTCCGTCTCTATTACTTTAAGAGATGGTATCACCTTCTCTACTCTGTTTTCCCGCACAGTGTCCTTTATCAACAATCCCTTCAACTCGACTCTCTCCAACGTTAACATCTATAGGCAAATCACCATGGCTCAGGTCTTGACTGGCCCTACTTTGAACACGAACACAGGCACACACATGGCAAATGCGCGCACTAGCGCCGCCCATTTGTACTCGCCAGTTGGCTACTGGCTATGGGGAACTAGCCAAACGAGTGATACTTATAGGAAGGCCCCTACTTCAGTACAGTTAGCGACAGTGATCGTGAACTCGCACACTAGGTGGCACGCGGAAGATATTAGCATCAGATTTAATATCCCGTAAGCAGGACATGAAACTAAAGTTGTTCCTAGCGGTGCCTTTGTTGGCCTTGGCCTTGGTCATTACCTCTTTCATCAACGCCATGCCTTACAAGGGCGTGCCAATATTGGTGTACCATGAAATTGGAGCAATAGGTAGTGGGGATAGAGAGATGTTCATTGACAGGGCGGTCTTTCGTAGCCATATGGAGCATCTAAAGAAACATGGCTACACGACTATTACCCTAAGAGAGCTCTATGCCCACTACGCCGAAGGTGCACAGTTACCGCAGAAACCTGTAGTGCTGACTTTTGACGACGGCTATGTAGGGGTCTACGAAAACGGATGGCCCATCATGCGGGAGCTCGGCTTTACCGGCGTTCTATTTGTAACCGGCCACTTGGGGCAACCTGGCTACATGACAGAATCTCAAGTAGAGACTCTCCTCGCCAACGGTTTTGAGCTTGGCAACCATACTCGCACCCACAGAAGCCTACCAACACTAAACGACGAAGAACTGAAGGACGAAATCGTCATCTTTCAGCGCGAACTTGAGAGTCGCTTCGGAGTCGACGTGGTGTCTTTTTGCTACCCAATGGGGGACTACGATGAAAGAGTGGTAGCGGCAGTCAGGCAAGCGTCATTGCGCCTTGGTGTTACTACGAACAAGGGCTTCGCTTGCACATCGCAAGGTCTGCTGACTCTCCGCAGGACGCCCCTCTTTCGCTTTGACACAATGGCTGACTTCCGCCGCAAACTTCAGCACGGCAAGTGACCCTTCTCGATCACGAAGGTGAACAACCCGCCTGCCATGCTCTCTAGGCATGCAGAACCTCTGGGTTACCCGCTACCTTTCTCCCGCAGCTGGCAGGACTTCGCCAACATGTCGTAGGCAATCTCCACCGCACCTAGACTGCGCAGAAGTTCGGCCCCGAATCTAAGAACTTTTGCCGACCGGCCGCCACACCCCAAGCGGGCAAACTCATTACCAAAGTATTCTATGGTTTGGGCGAGTTCTTGAACACTGCCCTTAGCAAGCAACCCTACTTTATCGATCGCCCATTGGTCTTCTAGATCTAGGATTAGATCGGTAGGGTTCCGGAGCCGCTCTAGCTCAGCCATTGCCCATGACACAGTCGTATGGGCAATGGCTTTTGTTTCCGCCATGGCCGCAAGATACGTCCGCAGAGCATAACGCCGGGTGTCTGGGTCGGCAGTAGCACAGGTGTTTTTAAGTAAAATATCAGCCTCTCGGTGCTGCCCTAGCAGTACTAGGCATTCGCAGGCCAGAACGTTTCCTCGGTGCGAGAGATCGGCATAGTGCTTATCATCTGCTATCTCCCGCGCCCGTTCTGCCCACCGATATGCTTCGGTCAGTCTTCCCTGCTCCATCTCGCAAGATCCCCTTCCAAGACACGCACGGATAGCAGTATCCCAGTTGTAGGCACTTGCGTAGCTCACGGCCTCTTTAAACGC
>JAGXTJ010000052.1 GCA_018333655.1 Bacillota bacterium
AACGCACATAAACGGACAAATATTTGAATAATTTTTGAGCACGCAAAAACCCAGAGAGCATTGTCGCACAATGGTCTCCGGGCCGAAACAAGAACAGATTATGAAGCTAAAGTCCTAAAGTCAGGAACTACCACCAGCCATAAGCAACCACCCCCTAGGCGCAAGTAGCCGCGGGGGTGGTTTTTGCCTAACTCCGGAAATTTTCCTCAATTATTATTAAAAACAGAAAATTATCGGCAGGTATTATTGTGGGCGCAGCAGAATACAACAAAGCAATTGTGCGATTATTGCATATACATAACGCCCTAACGGCAGGGGGGTGAGAGTGAAGCCAAAAAGGATACTGGCAGGCGGCTTAGTAGTAGAAAAAGGAGGGACATTCATGGGTAAAAAAGTCTTGCTTAGTCTTACTGCACTGGCCATGTTGGCAACGCTCTTCCTCGGCATGCCCACTACGGAGGCTAACACGCCGATCAGGGTAGTTATTAATGGCAGGCCATTGGCTCTCGAAGTCGCCCCAGTGGTGCAAAATGGGCGCACCCTAGTGCCCATGCGGGCCATTTTCGAAGCCCTCGGCGCACGCATTCACTGGGATGACGCGACTAGCACCGTTACCGCTTATCGGCGTGAGCGCGCCATTGTCCTGCAAATAGGCGGCCGCACCGCCTGGGTCAATGGTCCATCACGCCAGCTCGATGTGCCGCCCGTCATCGTGGGTGGTCGTACCATGGTGCCCTTGCGCTTTGTCGCCGAGGCGCTAGGTGCCGAAGTCGCCTGGCAAGATGCGCCACCTACTGTGGCCATCACTCACACTCCCTACGTTGTTCCGTCAGTGGGTGGAACTTTAAGTCTAGGTTCCATTGCCGATCCGGTCAGTTTAAACCCCATCCTCGGGGGGGACACCTCCTCATCCGCCGTGCATAGCCGCACTAACTGGGGCCTAGTCAGAAGTGACACCACGCTTGAGCCCATGAATGCCATCGCCGACCGCTGGGTGTGGGACCAAGCAGCCCTGATCTGGCGCTTTTGGTTAAACCCAAATGTGCGTTGGCACGACGGCACGCCGCTCACCGCTCGCGACGTTAAGTTCACCTTCGATACCATCGCCCATGCCGACTACGATGGCCCTCGTCGCCCGGCGGTAACGCATGTGCAAGAGGTTGTCGTTGTTAATCCACACCTAGTGGAATTCCGCATGCGGCAGATTGATGCCGGCTTCTTGTTCAATGCGGCCAGCCTTGGCCTACTCCCGCATCACTTGCTAGGCAATGTGCCGGTGCGCGAACACCGCGCCCATGCCTTTAGTCGTAATGTGCTGGGCAATGGTCCCTACATATTTACGCGCTGGGTATCCGGTCAATTTGTTGAGATGACAAGAAACCCAGACTTCTTCCAAGGGGGCAATCGTCCCTACATTAATTCCGTGATTATACGCACCTACCCCGACATCAATGTCATGCAGGCGGCTTGGGAGAACGGCGATATCGACTTTTTTGCCGCTCTGCAAACAGATCACATCGACCGCATCATGCGTGAGCATGCTAATCGCGCCTACTTTAGAGAAGTGCCCAGCCATGCCTATGACTACATGGGCTTTAACTTAGTGCACCCCATTTTGAGCGATATTAGGGTGCGCGAAGCGTTAGTCGTCGGACTTGACCGCCGCGCTATGGTTGACACCATACTCGACAGACGGGGTCTCGTCGTTCATTCGCACCAAGTGCCTACCTCATGGGCCACCGGCGCTACAGGGCTTAACCTCTACGAGCACAGTGCCGTACGGGCCCGCCAGTTGCTTGAGGCCGCGGGGTGGCGCGTGCCGGCGGGCAGCCGTGACGGCGTACGCATGAAGGACGGTCAACGCCTGCGCATTCGCCTCATGACCAACTCCGGCAATGTCATCCGTGCCGATATCGCCGCCCTGGCAGAAAGCTACTGGAGGCGCATTGGCGTAGAGGTAGTCATCGAAATTATCGAGTGGTCGGTCATGCTAGACCGCTGGAGCCGTAGCGATTTTGACCTTACGCTTATCGGTTGGTCGCTCGGTCTTGACCCCGACCCCTTTACCATGTTTCATAGCTCGCAAGCTGCCCAAAATGCCGCCGGCGTTATCACGGGCTTTAACCGTGGGCAACTCCGCAATGCTGAGATCGACCGGCTTATCGAGGCTGGGCGAGCTACCATGGATGTCGCCGAACGTCGGCGTATCTATCAGCAGCTTGATGTGGTGCTAAATCGCGAACTGCCTTACTTGTGGATATTCCAGCGCACTCAGGTCACAGCCATCGCCAATCGCATTCAAGGTGTGCAATGGGGCTCCATAGGCACTTGGTTTAGCGAGGCTTGGTACGTCGGCAGGTAGTTCCTTTCGTTCTTCCTTCAGAGCCTCGCGCGGATATTACGCCGCGCGAGGCTTTTTCGTGCGCCGATAACGGACAGTATTTTTGCGATACGTTAAAAAAGATATAAATTGTAGCAGGATTCATAACAATACAAGTAGAATGAAGATGCTAGTAGTTTGACATTATTGCGATTCAGTTTTGGGGGTGGTAGGGGCGTTAACCACAAGCAAGTGACAGCCGTGTCGTTGCACAGAAAAAAACAAAGGAGTGAACTAATTTGGGCAAGAAGATTCTCTTTGGCGTACTGGCGGTAGCCATGCTGGCGACTTTGTTCGTAGGCATCACGCAAGTAGAGGCCAACCCGCGCATCAGTGTCGTTATTAACGGTGCACCACTCACCCTAGACGTGGCCCCTGTTATTCAAAACGGCCGCACCCTTGTTCCTATGCGCGCTATCTTTGAGGCACTCGGCGCTCGCGTTAGCTGGGACGATGCCACAAGCACCGTCACCGCCTACCGCCGCGAAGAGGCCGTTGTACTGCAAATTGGCAATCGTACCGCATGGGTGAACGGCCCTGCCCGCACACTCGACGTGCCCCCGGTCATCGTTGGCGGCCGCACCATGGTGCCGCTCCGCTTTGTGGCCGAAGCCCTAGGTGCCGAAGTTGCTTGGCAAGATGCGCCACCCACAGTGACTGTGCGTTTTACCCCTTATGTTACCCCGGCCGTTGGTGGCACTCTTACTCTCGGCTCCACCTCCGACCCAGTTATTCTTAACCCCATTCTCTCTACCGACACCGCTTCTGGTGATATTCATGGTCGCACTCACCTCGCCTTGGTGAGAGCCAATTTAGAAAATCTGCCCATGAACTCTCTCGCCGACCGTTGGTCTTGGGACCAAGCCACTTTGACCTGGCGTTTCTGGCTTAACCCGAACGTTAAGTGGCATGATGGCACCGCCGTCACCTCGCGCGACGTTAAGTTCACCTTCGATAGCATTGCTCACGCCGACTACGACGGCCCGCGTCGTCCTTCGGTGCAACATATTCAAGAAATCGTCATCGTTAGCCCGACCATCGTCGACATTAGAATGCGCCAAGTGGATGCCAGCTTTCTGTTTAACGCCGGCGTACAAGGCTTAATCCCCCATCACATTCTCGGCAATGTCCCTGTGCGCGAAATGCGCGCCCATGCCTACAGCCGTAACCCCATCGGTAACGGCCCCTTCATGTTCACCAGATGGGTCTCCGGTCAGTTCGTAGAACTAACCCGTAACCCCAACTTTTTCCAAGGCGGCAACCGCCCTTACATCAATAGCATCGTTACTCGTATCTACCCAGATCTAAACGTTATGCAAGCCGCTTGGGAGAATGGCGATATCGATTGGTTCGGCGCCCTTCAGACCGACCACATCGACCGCATTCAACGTGAGCATGCCAGACGTGCCTACTTCAGAGAAGTCCCCAACCACGGCTACGACTATATTTCCTTCAACCTAGAGAACCCCATACTGGCCGACCGCAGAGTGCGTGAAGCCCTCGTGGTAGGTCTTGACCGCAGAGCCATGGTCGATACCATTCTCGACCGCCGCGGCGTGGTTATTCACGCTCACCAAGTTGTCACCTCATGGGCCACGGGCGCACCGGGCCTTAACCAGTACGAGCACAGCGCCGTGCGTGCCCGTCAGATGCTTGACGCTGCTGGCTGGCGCGTACCTGCCGGTAGCCGCGATGGCGTTCGCGTCAAAGACGGTCAACGTTTAAGCCTACGCATTATGACTAACGCCGGCAACGTCATCCGCGGCGACATCGTTTCCCTGGCTGAGAGTTACTGGAGACGCATTGGCGTCGAAGTAAGGCCTGAGATTATTGAGTGGTCTGTCATGCTCGACCGCTTTAGCCGCGTTGACTATGACCTGACTCTAATCGGCTGGTCTCTCGGCCTTGACCCCGATCCATTCTCCATGTTCCACTCCTCGCAAGCTGAGCGCAACGCCGCTGGCGTGGTGCCTGGCTTTAACCGCGGTCAGTTCCGCAATGCCGACGCCGACAGGCTCATCGAGGCCGCTCGCGCCACCATGGATATCGCCGAGCGCCGCCGCCTCTACCAACAGCTCGATGTCATTCTTAATCGCGAGCTGCCCTACATCTGGATCTTCCAGCGCACCGTTGTAACTGCGATTTCTAACCGTGTGCAGGGTGTACAATGGGCACCTACCGGTTCTCGCACCCTCGAGGCATGGTTCATCCGGCCTTAATGTCTACGTAATCCTGTCGTGATTATAGGGCAGGGCGAGAGCCCTGCCCTACTATCTGGTTATTACAGCAAGAAAGGATGTTGAAAATGGGGCGTTACATCTTCATGAGACTAGTGCAGTCATTGTTTCTCCTCGTCGGAGTTTCCATGCTGACGTTTGCCATCATTCAACTGGCCCCCGGCGGTTTCGCGCAAATGATGGGTGAAAGCCCTGATGCTACCGCTGAAGATACGGCTCGTCTTACCGAGTTGTGGGGTCTAGACCAGCCAGTTCATATTCAGTACCTGCGCTGGGCTGAGCAGATGGTGCAAGGAAACTTTGGCGATTCTCTGGCGCAAGGCCGACCGATTGCCGAGATGATAGGGGAGCGCTTACCGGCGACTATTTTCTTAAATATTATTGGTTTACTCCTTATCTATGTCATCGCCCTGCCTATCGGTATTTTCTCGGCTGTTAAGCAGTACTCCAAGTTTGACCATATCATGACTTTTGTCGCCTTCTTAGGTCAAGCGATGCCTGCCTTCTTCTTTGCGATGCTGCTCATCTACTATGTGGGGATGCAAGTAGAGTGGATTCCTCTGGCAGGTATGGCCACCATCGGCGTAGAGTGGGGCGAAGTCTCCTTTTTGACTTGGCTTGTCGACCGCTCTCGCTACCTGATTATGCCCCTCGTCGTTATCGTTTTTGGCGGCTTGGCCGGCTTGGTGCGTTTTATGCGCGCTAGCATGCTCGATGTTATTCACCAAGACTATGTGCGTACGGCTAGAGCCAAGGGGCTCTCCGAGCGCGTGGTCATCTTTAAGCACACAGTGCGTAATGCGCTTCTACCAATTGTTACCTCTCTTGGTTTTGCCTTCAGCGGTCTGTTAGGTGGTTCGGTAGTTATCGAGAGCATTTTTGCTTGGCCTGGCGTCGGACTATTGGCAATTCAAGCTATTTTTACCCGCGATTACCCGGTAATTATGGCTTTTAACCTTATCGGTTCTCTCATGCTCGTGTTGGGGATGTTGGTAGCTGACATCTTGTACGTGGTTGTCGATCCACGCATCAAATATTAAGGCAGGGTAGGTGATCAATATGGCTACCGCACAACCAAAAGTGCAAGGCGCTGTCTCGGGAATGAATCCCAAAGAGGAGACTTTCTGGGAACTGACCTGGTATCGTTTCCGTCGCCACAAGATGGCGATGGCGTCAATCGTAATTCTCGCCATTTTGTACCTAGTCGCCATTTTTGCTCCTTTTCTCGCTCCACATGACCCCATGGAAGTAGGCGTGGGCCCACGCTTTACACCACCCTCTTGGGAGTTTCCTGCCGGCACGGACCGCCTAGGCCGCGATCTTTTTAGCCGCATAATCTGGGGAGGGCGCATTAGCCTTTCGGTCGGCTTTGTCGCCGCGGGGGTCTCCATGACCATAGGCACCATTGTTGGCGCCATTGCCGGATACTTCGGCGGGTGGGTAGACGAGATACTGATGCGCATCTGCGAAGTCATGATGGCTATCCCCACCTTCTTCTTGCTCCTCACCGTGGTTGCCGTTTTCGAAAGAAGCATGCTCAACATCATGCTGGTTATTGGTTTCACCACCTGGCCTAGTGCCGCACGTCTGGTGCGCGGGCAGTTTCTCTCGCTACGCGAGATGGACTATGTTGAGGCGGCGCGCTCCATTGGCGCTAAGAGCGGACGCATCGTTTCGCAGCATATCCTGCCTAATACCATGGCTCCCATCATCGTCTCGACAACCCTCCGCGTCGGTGGAGCAATTTTAACTGAATCAGGGCTGTCGTTCCTGGGTATCGGTGTGACCAACCCAGCTAGCTGGGGCACTCTCCTTGAGATAGGGCGCCACACCATGCAGTTCGCCATTTACATGGTGACCATACCGGGGACTTTGATCTTTATCACTGTACTGGCCTTCAACTATATAGGCGACGGTCTACGTGATGCTCTTGACCCGAAACTTAAATAGACTACTCTTTGGCTTTGTCTGGGTTGCTATGCTGGGCTGTTTCTTCTTGGCCCCCGCGGTAGTTCGCGCTGAGGTGCCGCCTTCGCGGTGGCCACGAGGCTGGTCACAACCTGTATCGACTGGTACCGCCACCTTCGTCTACCGGCATGAGACTGCCGTGGTGGGGCAGTACCACTTGTGGATGGCGAGTGTAAACACGAGCGGCCAAGCATCACAGATAGAGCTACAAGAAGTAGACCTTAGAAATGGCCAGCTCTTACGAAGAATATCCATTCCGCTTAATCATTTGCTCAAGGGCTTCGCTTTGGCGAGTACCGAAAGTGGCGTGTTGCTTACCTGGCTAGAACGAGACGAAGGCGTAAGGAGTACGCTCTTGGCGGCGTACATTGACCCCAACAGCACTGTCGCCGCACCTCGTCTCCTGTGGGAGTCAGCCGACCCTGCGGAGAACCCGCAAGTGGCCATCGACGAAGAGGGGCTCGCGCATATCGTCTTTACCTCCGCCGCACTGGGGATGCACGCTGTGCAAATTCTCTCTGTTGATTTGACGGGGCCAAGAGAGCCACGGCTTTCGCGCGTTAGCTCCCCAGATTACCAAGCGCGACTACCGGTGCTCGCAGTGCGCGATGGCTACCTGCACCTAGCCTACTACCGACAGAGTCTTATCGGTGCCTGGGCACATTACCAAGCACACGAGGCCGACACACATCGCCTCGTGGTGGAAGCAAGTCTCGGCATGGCCCCTACCAATTATCCTTACCGCATGGTCTTGTTAAGTGCCCCAGACTACAGAGTGCGTCTTGTATGGCAGCGCATGACGGGGACCTTGGGTAGGGTAAATGCTGGTGCCGCCGTCATGGGCACCCTCTTCAACGGTCTGTGGGAAGAGCCCCTTAGCCCAGTAGACCCTGCCTTCCGCGGGAGAATTGCCGCGGTTCGTGCCGTAGCGAATGAACAGGGCGAGATTCTCACTACTTGGCTGGCTGAAGCGGGCCGAACTTGGCAAGTGTACGCTGTGCGCCGCACTTTTGCCGGCGAGATTCTGCAACGTGGCTTCGCCACCATGGCACAGGGCAATGTGCTAGGCCCCGACCCACAGTGGGCAGGTGCGCTCGGCATTGTCTCGTACATGCTGCCACAGGGGGGAGGCCAGGGCGCCGTTTCATATGTGCACACCGCCGAAGACCACGGCGAGCCATGGTACTTTCGAGCGGGGCTTGACCCTCATAGTCCTCTGTCAGATGCCATCTTTAAGTATTTCACTCTGCTTATTGGAGCCATCGGGCTCGCCTTTATGGGGCTCGGAGCGCTCATGGTAAGCATTGCGGTTATCTCTGTGCTGGCGCGCTATGGCGTTTTCTCATCTAGTTCGTTCGGACAGCTGCTGCGCTTTTTACTGCAATTTCTTCTCCTCATGGGTCTGAAGCGACCTCACAGCCTGTTCTACTATGGGGCGCAGTTTCTACCTGGATGGGGCAGCATCTTGTCCTTCGCGCTGGCCGCAGCCGTAGCCCTAATCGTCATTTATCTCACCGATTTAGATGTAGAAGATTGGCCGGCCCTTGGTATCACGGGCATTGCCTTTATCGCTACCGATGCTTTTGTTACCCTCGGCGTGCTGGGGGTGGGTTTATGGTAAACTATGCGGCCTGGGGTCGGGCCATGCTGTGGTTGTTCGTTCTTACGAGCCCGGCCGTACTTGCTGTTTTAATTACCCTCTATATTCCCTTCCGGGAGAGAGAAGTCATGGACATCGACTTATGGGTAATCGTCTCCAGCATTATCACAGTTCTTGCCGCATTAGTAGAAAGTCGTTGTCGAATACGTCGTGCACGACGAGAGGAGGCCAACAATGTCTAGTCCCATGCTTGAGATCAAAGATTTACGTACTGCCTTTCATATTCGTGAGGGCGTTGTCCCTGCGGTGGACGGGGTGTCACTCTACATTAACAAAGAAGAGACCCTCGCCGTAGTAGGAGAAAGTGGTTGCGGCAAGAGCGTTACAGCTTTGTCGGTAATGCGCTTGATTAAGACCCCCCCCGGGCGCATCGAACGTGGAGAAATCAACTTTGATGGTAAGAATTTGCTGAAGCTCAGCGAAAACGAAATGCGCCAGATTCGCGGCAACGATATCGGCATGATCTTCCAAGAGCCCATGACCAGTCTTAATCCTGTCTACACCATAGGTGATCAAATCTCCGAGGCCATCGTGTTGCACCAAAAGGTTTCTAAGACCGAAGCGCGTGCTAAGGGCATCGAAATGCTACGCAAAGTTGAAATTCCCGAAGCCGCGAAGCGCTTTGACGAGTATCCTCACCAACTCTCGGGCGGCATGAGGCAGAGGGTTATGATTGCCATGGCACTCTCCTGTAACCCTAAACTACTCATTGCCGATGAGCCCACTACCGCCCTCGATGTCACTATTCAGGCGCAAATTCTCGACCTGATGCGCGGCCTGCGCAACACCCTTGGCATGAGCATCATGCTCATCACCCACGACCTTGGCGTCGTGGCCAGCATGGCAGACCGCGTGGTCGTCATGTACGCGGGCAAAGTGGTAGAAGAGGCGAACGTAAAAACCTTGTTTAAGAGCCCCATGCATCCCTACACCCATGGTCTTTTAAACTCCATCCCTCATCTTGAGGCGGAATCAGAAACATTGCACGTCATCGCGGGTAGTGTCCCCAACATGCTGTACTTACCCGTGGGGTGTCGCTTTGAGGCGCGCTGTCCTTTCGCGCAAGAGAAGTGCCGTCAAGAGCAGCCCACCTTGACACAACTTGCACCAGGGCATAAGGCAAGCTGCTGGTATCCCATCATGACGGCAAGGGGGTAGACCAAGTGAACGAACTACAACAAAACATGGGTGAAGATGTTCTGCTCAAAGTCGACAATTTAGTAAAGTACTTTCCGCTAAATGCTGGCTTGTTAAAAAAGCCCACCAAGTTTGTCAAGGCGGTTGATGGCGTCAGTTTTTTCATCCGTCGTGGTGAGACCCTGGGCTTGGTAGGAGAAAGCGGCTGCGGCAAGACTACTACGGGCCGCACCATTTTGCGTTTGCATGAGCCCACGAAGGGCAGCATTCATTTCGATGGCATAGACTTGCGCAAGCTCAAAGCCGAGCAACTGCGTAAGCAACGCAAAGAGATGAGTATTATATTTCAAGATCCCTATTCTTCGCTCAACCCCCGTATGACCGTGGGCGAGATTGTCGGTGAACCCCTCTTGGTGCACGGCATGACCAACCTTACCGAGCGTGCCCAGAAGGTGCGAGCCATTTTTGAGGAAGTCGGCCTTGCGCAGTACCACTACCGTCGTTATCCCCATGAGTTTAGCGGTGGGCAAAGGCAGCGCATCGGCATCGCGCGCGCCATCATCTCTAACCCGAAGCTAATCGTCTGCGACGAGCCAGTTTCAGCCCTCGACGTTTCCATTCAGTCGCAGATTCTAAACCTCTTATCCGAAATACAGCAGCGGTATGGGCTAACTTATCTCTTTATCGCCCACAACCTGAGCGTAGTAAAGCATATCAGTGACCGCGTGGGCGTTATGTACCTCGGCAAAATGGTCGAGCTCACTGCCTCGAACGAGTTGTACAAGCATCCCCTACATCCTTACACCCAGGCGCTACTGTCCGCCATCCCGCATGCCAACCCAGATATCCAGATGGAACGAGTGCGCTTGACGGGTGACGTACCAAGCCCAATCAACCCGCCCTCAGGCTGCCGCTTCCATCCGCGTTGTCCCGTAGCGGTTGACCAGTGCAAAGTAGTGGACCCCGAGTGGCGTGAAGTCAGACCCGACCACTATGTGGCCTGTCACTTAGCAAATTAGTCAGCACTAAAGTCACTACAAAGCCGGTACCTGCCCCAGTACAAGGGTGGCAGATGCCGGTTTTTTTGCGTATAATTAGACTCAAGTAGCGGTTCGTAGATAGGCGGTGTTCAATGCCAGACGTACATACACATCTCTTTAGCGCGACGCCCTTGGCCACTAAGCTTAGCGCCGAGGACGAAAAATTCTTGCGGAGCAGTATGCGCCAAGTGCGCTACAGGGAAAACAAACTGCTCGTGGCCGGAGATGCCGTCTGTGATGAGGTGCTAATTGTGCAGCAGGGTGCTATTCGTGTCTTCAAGGTGTCAGAGGAAGGGCGCGAAGTCACCTTGTACCGCTTAAGCGCAGGGGACACCTGCTTAATGACAGTGTCTTGCCTAGCGGGGGCAGAAGACTTAGACGCCAATATCGAGATTGAGGCGGGGACCGAAGTGGTCAGCATTCCGGGCCGCGTTTTTCAGTCCTTGCTAGACAACAACCCCGCCCTGCATCGCTACATGATGCAAAAAGCCTTTCTCCGACTAAACCAGGTGATGCGGGTAGTGGAGCTAGTAACCTTCGCGTCTATTAGAGCGCGTATTGCGCTCTACCTGCAAGAGGCAAAGCTGCGGCAAGGCCAGCCTAGGCTCAAGCTCACTCAGGAACAGATTGCCCTCGAAGTAGGCACGGCACGTGAGGTCGTCAGCCGGGTGCTCGGGGACTTTGCCGAGCTGGGTTTAGTGGCCTTGAGTCGAGGTACCATAGAGCTGATTGATGAAAAGTTGCTTAAAGACATGACAGTAGGGTGACAAAGTCACATTCAGCAGGATTGGTGCGGGAGTATACTCAGTGCATAGGCAAACAAGATGCTTTGCAAATGCAAGGAGGAAAACGGAGATGAACAAAATGTACTTGGTTGCAGGGGCCAGCGTGCTGGTGGGCATGTTAGTGATGGGGCTACTGGTATGGAACATGGCACCACGGTTGATGATGATGGAGAGCGAAAGCAAGTATGATTTCGAACAAACAGTGGAAACTTTTAAGGCTGAGGTAGACAGAGCAGGTTGGAAGGTAGTTGGCCAGCACGACATGAAGGCCACACTCGCCAACTTCGGGCATGATGTCCGCGCGGTGACCATCATCGAGGTCTGCTCCGCTAAATACTCCGCGGCCATACTTAAATTAGATGCGGAGCGCATCGTCTCCCCACTCATACCCTGTCGAATTGCGATCTACGAGAAAAGCAACGGTAATACCTACATTGGTCGCATGAACTCGCCGCTCTTTGGTCGCATGTTCGGTGGAGTGATCAACGAAGTGATGATCGAAGCCACAGCAATTACCGAAGCTATGATTGCTAGAATTATAAAGTAGAGGTGCTACGATGAAACCAGTATTACGCTTCTTTATGTTGCCAACCTGCCCCCACTGCAAAAATGCCCTGCGCTACATGGATGAACTGCGCGCTGAGAGCCCTCAGTATGCTGATGTCTCCATAACCACAATAAATGAGACTCTGCAACCCGACATCGCCAAGCAGTATTCGTACTACCTCGTGCCTGCCTTCTTCCTAGACGACAACAAGCTACATGAAGGAGTGCCGAGCAAGGACCTCATCCGCGGGGTATTTGACCAGTACCTCGCCGCGGAGGGCAAACACTAATAGCGAGAGCACAAGCACACCATCCCGCAGCTAAGGCCACGGGATGGTGTGCTTGTGCATTCACAACCAGTTCAGTTTGCCTGGTTCACGATATCTCTGTTGAGCAGCAGGAAATTTCAACTTGACGTAGAAGATAATCTAGTAGATTTAGCGTACGAGGGAGCGGTGGCGTGGTAAATCGTATAGAAGTCCGAGGGCTTGGCAAGGCCTACCATAACCGGTGGCTGTTTAGGGCTTTAGACCTCACCATCGCGGATAACTCGGTCTTGGTAGTACAAGGCCCGAATGGCGCTGGTAAAACCACCTTTCTCTCGATCATGTGTGGCTTGGTGGCCGCGAGCTCAGGCGGCATCAGCATTGTGCTAGAGGGCAGACAATTGTCGCAAGGGGAGAGGCGGAGGCAACTAGGCCTTGTCTCGCCAGAGCTAAAACTATATGATGGCCTCTCAGCTGTGGAAAATCTAGAGTTCTTCTCTACCGTACGGGGGCTACCTTTTTCCTTGCCGCGCGCGCGTGAGCTGCTCGCACTTGTGGGTCTAGGTACGCGAGGGCGAGATTTCGTCGGCAACTTTTCCTCTGGTATGAAACAGCGCCTGAAGTATGCTACGGCACTTTGGCACCATCCTCATATCTTGGTGCTAGACGAACCGACAAGTCATCTAGACGAAAAAGGGGCACAGCTGGTGGAGCAGATTATCTATGAACAGCGTGGTCGGGGCATAGTTGTCTTGGCTACCAATGAGCCGCGGGAAGTAAAATTTGGGGACCAAGCCATTGTCTTGGCGTAGTAAGAGCGCGGCTGTCTGCCTGAAGGACTTGCGTCTAGAATTTAGAACGCGCTACGCTTACAGCGCCCTCATCATGTTCGCGGTCACCACCTTAGTGGCCATCAGTTTTACCCTAGCGGGAGGCTTAGTAGAGGCAGATATCGCTGCCTCACTGCTGTGGATCATCTTCTTCTTTTCGGCCATGACGGGGGTATCAAGATCTTTTGTGCAAGAAGAAGAGACCGGTACATCCATCGGCCTCAAAATGGCCGCTGACCCAGCCCCGGTTTTCTTGGGCAAATTTCTCTTCAACGCGGCACTGCTCCTCAGCATGGCCATGCTTGTAGTGCCCCTCTACTTGTTGTTGTTTAATTTAGCGGTTGTGCACGTCGGCGGATTCCTAGTGACTATATTCTTAGGGCTAGTAGGCTTAGCTTCGGCAGGCACCATTCTCTCAGCCATAGCCGCGCAGAGCGCAGTCAAGGGGTCACTACTCACGGTGTTGTCGCTACCAATTCTGCTGCCCCTCCTTATTACCGCAACCAATGCCACGCGCACCGCGCTCTATGGTGGCCATCTAGCCGGCATAATGACGGATATAGCCATGCTAATTTTTTACAATGGTACAGTTCTTGCGGCTTCGCTGCTCTTGTTTGAGTATGTGTGGAATGAGTAAGGACACGGCCACGAAACATCAATTACGCAGGGGGTGAGATAGATTATTTGGAAATTTTTACTTGGAGCGGGCATGACCGCTATTATTGCGGCCTCATTTCTCTATGTGCCGGCCATCCCTGGTTTCGGCGCTACCGGTGAAACAGCGCGCCTTATTATCTACCATGTTCCGACGGCTTGGGTTGCGGTGTTAGCCTACCTCATGGCGACCGTGTACTCTGTCGGCTACCTGCTCACTAGGGACGCCCGCCGTGATCGTCAGGCTGTAGCCAACGCCGAGTTAGGCACTGTCTTTTGTTTGCTGGCTACTGTTACTGGCGCTATCTGGAGCCGCGCCGCTTGGGGCATGTACTGGAATTGGGATCCGCGCCAGACGTCGATAGCTGTACTCCTCATGATTTATGCCGCGTACTTTGTCCTCCGTAGCTCTATTGGGTGTGCTGACCGACGCGCCAGATTATCTGCCGTGTATGCTATCTTGGCCTTTACCACCGTACCCTTCTTGGTCTTTGTGGTTCCTCGTGTTTTTCCCTCCCTGCACCCGAACTTAGGTGCTGGTAGCGAGCGCGTCAGTGCCATGAGCCCAGAGGTCTGGGTTGTCTTCCTGGCTTCCCTAGTATGTTTTACCGTCTTGTATCTCTGGCTACAAAATATACAGGTGCGTCTGCAAGACTTGCAGGCCAAACGCCTGCTAAGGAGCGTTGATTAGGAGTGGGAGAGCTAGGTTTTGTGCTTGCCGCAACATTGGTCACTTGGCTGGGCTTGTTTATCTACCTGCTGCGTATAGACATTAGGCTAAGGGAGGCAGAGCGCCGTGAAGAATTATGAGAAACTTGTCCTCCTAGCCTTGGTCGTGGTTTTTAGTGGGGGTTTCTTTTTTACGGCACGCAGTGCTTTTAGTTCTTATGCCACCTTCGCGGTAGCCATGGAGAACAATCGTGCCGTTCAGGTCAAAGGGGTGGCGGTCGACGGCTCCCTACGTGAGCTGGGCAATCGCGAGTTCACCTTTACCATGCAGGATATGGCGGGTGTTACCCATGTCGTGCGACACACGGGCAGTGTACCGCCAACACTTTTTCAGGCCGACTATGTTGTAGCCGCAGGCCGTATCGCAGGCAGCGAATTTGTGGCGCGCAATCTTCTCGTAAAGTGCCCAACCAGATTCATGCAAGATGGCGATAGATAAAGGCGCTACGCAAAGTGTAGAAGTATATATGTGGGGGGACAAGATTGACAGACATGACCAAGGATAACTTACCGCATAGCCAGCCAGACAGCCCTCTAAAGCAGACTTTGCGCTTTTTTGGCTCCATGCAGCTTGGTATTTTCCTCTTGTTGCTCCTAGCGGGGGTATCAGCGTATGCCACCTTGCAGGATATGGAGCAAGCGATTGATTATATCTATAGTTCGTGGTGGTATCTTTCGATATTAAGCTTTAGCTCGTTGAACTTGTTGCTCTGCACCCTGCAGCGCATTCGGCCGATGTTCCGCCTGGCCTACAGGCCTAGTAAGTTAAGCTCCATCACCGAAATTCGGAGTATGCCTTTTTCTAGAGAGGTGCCCATCAAGGAACACCTAGCTGCGCCCGATGTAGCCGTGCAAGCCTTTAAAGCCGTTGGGCTACGCACCTCTGTAGCAGAGAGCAGTGGCGGCCAAGTAGTTTTCGGCGAACGCGGCAGGCTAGGCTACTTTGGCTCCTTCATCACCCATCTCAGCCTGCTTATTATCTTGCTTGGCGCTTTATATGGTGTGGTGACCGGTTACGAAGTAAAGAACGGTGGGTGGATTGACAGCAGCTTTATCGTCAGCGAAGGCGATTTTGCCGTCGAGTTAGCAGATATTCGCATGGTGCAAGAAGAAAACCCAGTTATGCGCCCCCGCGTTTATACGGATGTCAAGGTGCGGCGGGGTGACGAAGTATTAGTCGAAGATACGGTTTCAATTAACTACCCCGTGCGCTTTGCCGGCAACACCATCTACCATTCTACTTTTTTGTACTTTCCAGTGTTCAAGCTGACCGATGTAGAGACAGGCGAGACGGGTTCCAGCCGATTTATGGAAGGTGACCGCATCTACCTTGATGCCCAGCGGACCACATTCATTGTGGTACAAAAGTTTTACTCAAACTTCTCAATGCGAGAAGATGGCACTCCCTACAATGTTGACTACCGCACCATTAGACCGGTAGTAGGCGGCATACTGATGCAGGGAAGCGAAACTGTTGGCCATGTCTTGCTACCCTTAAACAAGGCGCACGAGTTTGCCACTCCCGACGGAAATGTCGAAGTGATGCTGACGGGCTATGACCTCGCCACTGTATTCTCCATCAGCAAAAACTTAGGGAGACCCTTCCTTTTCGGGGGTTCACTCTTGCTCTTGTTAGGCCTGTATATGAGCTTTTTTATCACTCCAGAGCGTTACTACGCCGCTACAAGTGAAGACAGCCGTACACTTGTTATCGGTGGGCGCGGCTACCGGAGCCGCCTCTTTGTGGCCAGCACGCTACAGAAAATTGAGACCGAGCTTAGGCGCAGAGAGGAAGTGAAGTAGCCTTGGCAAATCTAATTGAAGTATCACCCGTACTTTCCCTGCTGGAAAATATTCTATTCACGGGTTCTGCCCTCATCTACTTGGCCGCCACCATCGGCTACATCATTTACGTGCGCGGCCAGCGCGAGTGGGGTAGTTTTTCGGCCATGGTGCTCAAAATAGCCTTCGTCGTTCATACGGCCTTTATCATCGTGCGTGGCTACAATGTGGAGCGCTTGCCTTTTGTGGGTCATTATGAATTTGGTAATCTATTTATCTGGACCACGGCCTTAGTCTACATGTGGACGGAGTGGCGCCTTAAAGAAAAATTCTATGCGGTGGGGGCCTTTATTACGCCGCTCATGATGCTCTACTTCTCCTACCTAACGATCATCCCCCGCCTAATACCCGCCATTGTGGTAAGCAGGATGCACCGACCCCTGCCTCCAGTCTTGCAATCCGACTGGTTGTCCATTCATGTGGCTACCTCAGTCTTTGGCTACGCCGGCTTTACTTTGGCCTTTGCTGCTGCTATGATATGGCTTCTCAAGCACTATGTCCCAGCTAACGGCGTCCTCGGCCGCATGCTTCCTCTACATGAGGCCCTTGATGAATACATCTACCGTTCTTCGGGGTTCGGGTTTCTCTTTCACACAGCGATGATCATCAGCGGCGCCATCTGGGCAGACATATCATGGGGTCGCTACTGGGGGTGGGATCCAAAAGAAATGTGGTCGCTCATCACTTGGTTTGTGTTTGCCGTCTACCTCCATGCCCGCTTTACCCGTGGATGGACGGGTAAACGTGCCATCGCGCTCATTGCCCTTGGCTGGGTAGCGATGCTCTTTACCTGGGTGGGTGTCGCCTGGCTCTTGCCTGGCATCCATGCTTTCGGCTAAACAAAATCTGAAGACAGGAGGTTGTACTAGTGCAAAAAGGTGTTTCTCAGGGCGCCAAATCGACGCTACTCTTCGTGCTGCTAAGTGCGCTGGTTATTATTGGCGTAGCCGCCATCACCAGGCATGTCACGCTGCAGACTTTCGCCCCACCCGCAGACACAGCGCCACTGTTGACGCAGGCGGCATCCATGTACTGGCAGGAACGCTTCCCCTTGCAGGTCGCGAGCTACATGCGCACCCTCGAGATGGAAGCTACCGCACATGCCGGATCCGTTCCTTATCAGAAGTTAACTAAGTATCCTTTTATGCGCGCTATGTATCATGGGTTTGGTTTTTGGTTTGACTTCCGTGAGTCGCGCGGCCATCTCTATGCCATAGAGGACACCATGATCACGGGGCGTCCCAAATTCGGGGGCGTCTGCTGGGGCTGCAAATCAGCCGATTACCCGGCCTTGGTCGAGAAATACGGCCGGCAGGGCATCGACACCATGTTTTGGAGCGAGGCCGCCAAGAAAACCAATCACCCGGTTTCCTGCATTGACTGTCATGACCCCCAAAGCCCCGACTTCGCATTGCGCATCACACGCCCATGGCTAGAAGAAGCCATCACCGCGCAAGGCAAGACCTTGGCCGATTTTGACATGCGTTCCCTGGTATGTGCGCAATGCCACGCCGAGTACTACTTCGAAGGCCCAGGCACGACCAACAAAATTGTCTTCCCCTGGACACATGGCTTCACACCGGAAGATGCCTTGCAGCATAAAGATGATGAGAATTTCTCTGACTGGACGCACCCCCGCACGGGCGCAGGGGTACATAAAATTCAGCACCCTGAGTTCGAGTTCTTCCAAGGTAGTGTACATGCGAAGCTTGGTTTGACTTGCGCCGACTGTCACATGCCTACGGTTAAAGACGAACAAGGCCGCGAGTACACCCAGCACTGGCTAGTCAGCCCACTGCGGCATATCGAGGCATCTTGCCAGTCATGCCATGGCGACCCAGCTGCGCTTAGAGCCAGGACGGAAAAGCTGCAAGGCGAATTGCGTGCCCTAGCTAACGAGGTTGGGTTCGCCTTAGAAAGCGCGATCAACGGCTTGAGCGATGCACGTCGCAATCCCGCTGCTCTGGCGCATCATATCACGGCGGCGCAAACCTCTCACCGCCGCGCCCAGCTCTTACTTGACTGGTTCCTAGTCGAGAACAGCACCGGTTTTCACAATGTCGCTGAGGCCCGCCGCATACTAGGTGAGGCACGTAGCGCAGTCGAAGAGATGGTATCCCATACCAATCGGGCTATCGGTAGGTAGTTATGTACAGGGCAGTATAAGATCTGCCAAACAGTAAGAGCAGGACCGTTTCGGCGGCCCTGCTCTTATAGCGCTTTATCAACAGAATCTCGAGTGAAAAGCGCTAGCCCTGCTGAAACATGGTGGTAAAGCGTCGGGCAAGGTTGACAATGCGCTGCCACAGGGTTGTTTGGACAGGTTGTTCTGTCTCAGCGCGTACGCGCTGAGCGACCTCAATTGCTGGGGTTAGCATTACAAATTGCACCGAAGTGGCCGTAGCTTGGCCAGGCGAAACAAAGGACACCACCGGTGCTACCGGGCCATCGCCGAGAAACTGCCCTAGCTGCCCGCGAGCCTCAGCAAGACCCTTATTAATCTCCTGCTGTCCAGAGACCAGTGCGCCCACATGAAGGGGTAAGGAGGCGGTGTGATTATGAAGCTCGTTGACTCCCTGCGGCAGCTGTTGCAGTCCACCGTGTAAACTCACACCGGCCTGAGATAACTCGCCGAGGCCCGCAGCCAGGGTCTGCCCGGAGCTCGCAGCTTGACTGAGTCCTAAGTTTAGGGCGACACGCTGCTCACCTAGCTGTGCTCTAGCTAGCGCATAGGCCTCTAGCCCCGCATTCGCCTGTGACAGGCTCTGTAGTAGTCCCTCTAGGGTCGCAAACTGAATCAAGGTGGCCTCCGCGAGCTGGCGCACTGCTGGGTGCGCATGACCCACGAGGGTTTCTGCCAGTTGGCGCACCGTCGCCCCCTCGGCCAGTACCCCGCCCGAGTTCGCCGCTATACTGGCGTAGCCCCCTTGCAGGGCAGGCAGGCTTGCGGCTAGGCGTTGCTCCCCGGCATCAAGCGCGTCCTGCCCCTCGTTAATTGTGGTCAAGCCCTGGCTAAAGGCAGCTACCCCAGCCGCAGACTGCTCTAGGCCCGTTGTAAATTGCCCCATGTGTGAAAGCAAGGGGTCAAGGGAGGTGCGGAGCCTGCCTACCCCCTGGTGCAGAGTTAGAAGCCCGTCTTGCAGGGTTTTGCTCCCGTCAATCACACTTTCCATGCCACCGGCTAAGGCGGCAAAGCCCTCATCCACCTCATCTAGCCAAGCACCCTGCAGCTGCGCCACACGCATGGCGGATATTTCGATGGGTGGCATGGCAAAGTCGCGCACCATCGCTGTAATGGCTTGGGTGTGGCTTTCGCCCGGCATAACCGTAAAGGCCAGATTAAGCCTGTTGCCTACCAGCATAGCAGTGGCGCCCGCCGCCTGTACATCAGCTATCCGGTCGACCAGGAGCGGCACAACTACCTGCACCGTGTAGTGTTCTGCAAAATGGCGCACCGCCAAGGGGTTAGGGCGCACAGCGAGCACCAATTCTAAGCGTCCGCTCCGCCCGAGTAGCGCGCTCGGGGTCACTGGCTGACCATCGAGGTAGTAAGAAAACGAAAACAGCCAGGGCAGGGCAGCTTGTTCTAGGCGGCCCTGGTAACGGAAAGTCGTCTCCGTATTTTCATCTAGCATCACTGAAATGCGCTCTGCGTCGAGAGTTATTCCGCGCGTATCACTGAGGTTAGTCACCTCAACATAGTCGCCATAGTCGGTTAGCTGCCCCCTCGCGGCGCGAAAAGTGTTTACGACATTTACTTCGCGCACAGCACCATCACTGCCTAGGTTCACAAAAATGGTTTCGTCCTTAGGCGTAGCTCTGCTTGCTGAAGCGACGCGGGGTAGGGAGGCGGTGTTGCTGTGTGCCGTCACCGAGAAAAAAAGCAGGCATGCTAGTGCCAAGGCGGTGACTTTTGCGGTGGGAAACAGGGAAAATCGTAGTCGAGACATCTCTTTTCCTGCCTTTCGTCTAGTGAAGTTGGTTAGTGTTACTTGTTTGCGTAGTGAGGCGAATAAAGCGGTCACCCAGCATGAGCACCTGCGGTAAAAAAGTGAGTACCAAGAGGCAGGATAGTAGCGCCCCCCGGCCGATGAGCATGCCTAGTGCCGCAATGCTGGGCACACCAGAAACCAGACCTAAGGTGAACCCGGCTCCGGCTAAGATGGCAGCCGAGGTCATGACCGAGTAGCCCGAGGCCTCTATGGCGGCGGTTGCAGCTGCTCGCACCGTCATGCTGCGGCGAAACTCTAGGTAGCGCCCTGTCAACAAGATGGCGTAGTCGATGGTAGCGCCAAGCTGCACAGCGCTGACAATCATGTAGCCGATAAAAATGAGGGGCGAACCAGCAAAGTAGGGTATAGCCATGTTAAGCCAAATAGAAGCTTGGATAGTAAGCACCAAGAGGAGGGGTAGGGAGAGAGAGCGAAATGTTAGCGCGATAATCGCACCGACGGCGAGGATGGCGACTAGGCTAGTCACAGAAAAATCGTACTCGACAACCTGGCGAATATCGTCCACAGCGGCAGAGGCACCGAGTAGCAGGGCGGCCCCAGGGTAGTAGGTATCGGCAGCGTGCCTTATGGCAAGCACTGCCTGGTAGGAGTCCGCACTCTCGGTGGCGGTGTCTAGCATCATGACTAGGCGAGAGTAAGTTTCGCCCACAAATTGGTCCACCACCGCAGGCGGTAGCATGCTCCGCGGTATCGAAACATCGGCTAGGGAGGCGAGAGCCTGCACACTGTGAACTTGGGGAATAGCGCGCAGGGCGTTGGCCAGTGCGTACTCCCGCGGCACATCTTGCGCGGGTACCAGTAGTACGAGCGGGTTGTGGCGGCCAAACTCTTGGTGCAGCATGCTTTCGTCGGCCTGTGCCGCTTCACCATAGAGAAAATGGTTGGCACCCTGCGCCATAAAGGCGACCGGCAATGCTAGTAGCACCACGGGTACAATCCACCGCATACCTACCACGCCGCGCGCAAATTTGCCCAAAGAGGGGAGTAGGGGGCGATGCTCGGTGCGTTCTAGTAAGCGTGCCGAGTATATCACTAAAGCCGGTAGCAAAAACAGCACTGCTAAGAGGCTCAAGGCCACCCCCTTGGCCAAGACGAGGCCGAGGTCGTAGCCTAGGCTGTAACGCATAAACATCAGCGCCACGAAACCTGCTATGGTCGTCAGTGAGCTCGCTAAAATAGTGGCAAAGGAGCCTCGCAGTGCCACTATCATGGCTGTTTCTACATCCATACCCTTGCGGCGCTCCTCGCTGAAGCGGTGCAAGAGAAAGATAGAGTAGTCCATGCTAACGGCGAACTGCAAGAGACCAGCCGTGGCAAAAGTGATAAAGGAGATGGAGCCTAAAAAAGCATTGGTACCCATGTTGAGAACAATGGAGATGCCTATCGTGAATATAAAAAGCAAGGGCTCAAACCACGAACTGGTGGCGAGAAACAAGATGAGCAGGAAGATAGGCAGCACAAAGGCGATAATGGTCGAAATCTCCGCGGTCGTCGTGCCGCGTAAATTTAGCGCATCAACCGCAGGCCCACGTACCGTGACCTGCCCGCCCTGCAGGAGACGCAAGGCCTTAATAGCCTGGCCCGTGGTGAGGTCATGGTCGCCCGCGACAAAGATTACCTGAAAGCGCGCCGCGCCATCGGCAAAAAACTGACGCACCGTAGTGGGTGGTAGTAGTACTAGCGGAGTGTAAATATCTACCACGTCGTCTAGCCACACCACGCTATGCACCCCCTCTGTAGCGCTAATGGCACTCTTCAGCTGGCGCGCAGTGGGTATGTCGATGTCAGGCACGATAATTTCCGCCGTGCCCTGTAGACCAAACTCCTGCGCCATAACATTCATGGCTTGGCGCGTGGGCATATCAGCCGGCAAGTAGGCGGTCTGGTCGTAGTTGATAGTGACGGTGGGGGCCAAAACCACTGCCACTAGGGTGGCGAGAGCGAACAGCACCACGAGGGTCTGGCGCTTAGTAACAATAAATCGGGCCAGTCTATCCATAATACCTCCTGTAAATAGTGAATATTGGTTCGCTTATCAGACATGAAAAATACATAGCCATAGCTATGTTGAGCTAGAGTTGCCGACTGCTAGCGGCTCTAGGGAGCACCCAGTAAACGATCTTCAAAGTCATCAAAGTAAAACACCAGCATGCGGCTGATCAGTTCATGCAGTCTTTCGGGGTCCTTGGTGGTGCGAAACAAAAGAACCATGCCCGAGAAGAAGCCTGTGGCCACTAAGCGCACCAGTGTTTCGTCTGCTAGGGCCCCTTGCCGACCGAGTTCTAGCTGCATGCGCTCCGAAATCATTTCGGTCATGATGTGCACAAAGTTTTCATGGCGGGAACCAATACTCTTCTCTGCTATAATCAGAAGCTGTCGGCCATGAGTGTTGTAGACCGACATAATGCCGGCGGCCAGATGGTGTGCCAAGCCGCGCACGCCCTTTGCCTCGCCGCCACCAGAAAAGCCTGCTGCGTCTGCCATCAGGGCGGCAATGCGTTCGTAGCAAGATCTAACTATAGAATCGAAGATATCCTCCTTGCTCGCAAAGTAGCGGTATAGGTTGCCAGTAGAAACCTGTGCCTCTTGTGCAATGCGCTGCACTTGCGCTTTGGCATAGCCATGAGCTTCGAACTCATCGAGGGCCGCCTCTAAGATTCTCGCGCGGACTTCTTCTTTTAAATACTGCATTAGCGAACCTCGATTCTCTTTTGCCTAGCATAGCATGCGCGTAGAGGTGCGTCAAGCGAGCTTAGGAACAAAACGGAGCCCACCCCCAAGGGGGCAGGCTCCTTGGCTCGTCACCAAGTAGCAGCTACTAATTGACTAACTTAAACTGCTGGGGTCCGACTCCGCAAATCGAACACATGGCTGGCAGAGTTAATTCCACATTGCCGCAGACCACGCATAGATGGAAGGAAAGTTCTTCCTTAGCATCGAGATTGTTTAAGATCTTGGCATATAGCTCAGCATGTACCTGCTCGGCCTGTAGGGCAAACTTAAAGGCGCGCGCCGCCTCTTTTTCGCCCGCCGCCTCAGCCGCGGCCAGCATGGGTGGGTACATCGTGGCAAACTCGTAGGTCTCACCGTTCACGCCTTCCCGCAAATTCTCTGCGGTCGAGCCAATGCCCTTCATGGCTTTGAGATGGGCTAGGGCGTGGATAGTTTCGGCCTCAGCCGCCGCGCGAAACATTTTGGCCGCATTGCTATGGCCCTCGGCCTCGGCGACAGCAGCAAAAGCCAAGTACTTGCGATTAGCCTGCGATTCGCCGGCAAAGGCTTCTTTGAGATGCTTGAGTGTGGTTTCGTTCATTTATGTTCCTCCCAATATGTAATCATTACTATATAGTAATTTACACGAGCAGTCTCGGCCTGTCAACCCTCCCGGCAGCCAAATCTCATTCCGCTACGATACTAACCTTAGCGATAGCGGTCACGATCTGTATCCAAGTATTGCCCGGGGAATACAAGTAGTCTGCCCCATTGACCGTAAAGTTAAAGTGCCCCTCTGGGCTATCCTTCGCCCATGTGCCGCGATGAAGCTGCCCGTCGCGCAAGAACCACGCCGTACCTGTGCCGATGATATCAATGACGGTATGTGCAGCATCTGTGGCCAACTGGCGATGGGGGGCGGCGATAAATACGACATTGCGCACGGTGATAGCTGTGCCATCGCGCATCGTATGCGGAGCACCGTTAATATAGCGATGATAGACCCCCTCGCTCCAGCGCCACTCCACCTTGTACTCGGGCGAGTAGCTTGTAAGTACCTTGGGGGCACTCTCGCCTACGGGCATACTACCCTCAGGCCTTTTAGGCAGGGGATGTAGGGGGTAGCGCTTATGCTGCGCCTCCGCCAGCAAGAGCTCTGTACTCGTGTAGAGATTGTGGGGCATGTTGCGCGCAGGGTCTCGCCAAAAAGCGCGCCCGGCATTGTTGATTTCGTCAATGCTAGGCACAGTGAGTGTGCGCAGGTGATTAATCGTCTCTACACTGCCTCCAGCATGTGCCAACGGGGCCTTGTAGGCCTTGGCTATCTCGGCAAAATAGGGGCGCGCACTGCGGATAGGCCCAATGGTGCTCGCCGCTTGACTGTAAAAGAAGGCCAGATAACGCGTTATGCCACCTTCGGCCATCATCTCCACGACTAAGTCGGCCCTGTCTAGCCCGCTCTGGGGGCGTGCTTGTGCCTTGTTATCAACTACCGCCGCAACTACTCCCGGCAGCTTTGATCCGGGGTCTTGCGGGTCTGGCGTTACCAGAGGCGGTGTGTCCGCGGGGTTAAGTCCGCTCGCTGGAGGAGGCGGCACCGACCCCCCAGGCAGTATGTAGAGCGCGGTGACCAGTAGCACAATAAAAATAATGGCCCCTGCTAAGAGTGTTAAGCGACGCAGCAACACAGAGCGTATGGCCCTAAGGCGCAAAGTGGCACCAACTTTCTCCGGTATTCCGGCCAGTGCGATTCATACTTCAATTCGACTTAGGGTACGGCAAATCCTGCCATAATGAGTGCAATCTTAGAAATTAAGGGCAGAGCGGGCGAGAGTATATATGTAGAAGCCCAGAGCATAGAAGAAAAGCGCGAAGTAAAAACTGGCCACTAGCCGCGCCAGGCGCGCGGCCAGGCCTCGCGGGTGGCAGAGCGAGATTTCGTCGCCTAGTGCCTTGCCTGTGGCAAGCGCGAAGATGAGGATCAGCAAGTGGGGCCAGTGAGCCGCCAACCAATCCACGACCAAGAACAACATCAGGCGCCCCCCTTTCGTCTGGTTGCTTCAATATATGTATTGTTACGCACATATCTGCCCCAAACATTTGTGAAAGAATAAGGTATGCGGCAGGAGCAGAGGCACTAGGGGAGAACATCACTTAGAGAGTCGCGCCGCGAAAACGAGGCGGCCTGGCTTTCGCGTAGGACCAGCACAGTATTCATTTGAGGAATGGTGATTAGAATGGCAGTATATATGGGTGCAGTACCAACCCCTTGGGGTGAAGTGTACTATGCGGTATCCGAAAAGGGCGCCGTAGCCATAACTACCCCAGGGCAAAAAATAGCGGATCTAGAGGAACTTCTTGTGCGCCTCGGCCTCGCGCAGGCCATGGAGGATGACAGAAGTAACCTCCACCAAGTCGGGAGCGAGCTTCTCGAGTACTTCCACGGGGAGCGCCAAAACTTTACCTTTCCCCTTGATGAGGTAGGCACAGCCTTTCAGCTCCAAGTCTGGCAGGCCCTTCGTCAAGTGCCCTATGGCTCTGTAAACAGCTACAAAGAGATAGCCATGGCCATCGGCAAACCAAAGGCCTGCCGTGCTATCGGGCAAGCGAACGCCAAAAATCCCCTGCCTATCGTTACCCCCTGCCATCGCATTTGCGCGGCCGACGGCAGCTTGGGCGGCTTCGCTGGGGGCTTAGAGTGCAAACAGCAGCTCCTTGATTTTGAGCAAAAGCACAAAGGGGGGCCACATGGTGACACCCCCCGTTAAAGTTGGGCAAAAAGTGACGCTTACCATTACTGGCATTACCCATGCCGCCGAAGGCGTCGGTAAGTACCAAGGTTACACCATCTTCGTGCCAGACGCCCTGCCGGGCGATGAGGTCGAGGCTAAAGTTATCTCCACTCAAAAGCAGTACGGTCGAGCACTGCTGACCCGTATAGAGAAGCCATCTCAAGATCGTGTCATGCCCCCCTGCCGCTACTATGCCGAATGCGGCGGGTGCCAGCTCATGCATGCCAGCTACGAGGCGCAACTTCGCTATAAAGAAGAGCAGGTTACCGCCGCGCTCACCCGCCTAGGCGGCCTAGGCGACATTTCGGTGAGGCCAATTATGGGCATGGTGCAACCCTATGGCTACCGCAACAAAGCCCTCTTTCCGGTTGGAGTACAGGAGGGCCGCCTAGTGGCGGGCTGCTACAAGCGGCGCAGCCACTCCATCGTCGACATTGACACCTGCCTGATAGAGCACTCGGCCATAAGCGCCGCCTTTGTGGCTGCCAAACGCCTAGCAGCGAAACACCATCTCTCTATCTATGACGAAACCACAGCCGAGGGCCTCTTGCGTCACATCCTCGTGCGGCATTCTTTTGCCACCAAAGAAACCATGGTTGTCTTCGTCATCAACGGCCACGTTTTGCCAGGTGGCGAACTAATCGCCAGCGAGCTCATGGCCGAGCTGCCACAGGTCGTCTCCGTGCAATTTAACATTAACCGCGCGCGGGGGAATGTCATCCTCGGGCACGAAACCATACTTCTTGGTGGGCGCGACCACCTCATCGAGCATCTCGCCGGCCTAAAGTTTAAGGTCTCCGCCAACTCTTTCTTTCAAGTTAACCCCGTACAAACAGAGCAGCTCTACAGTAAAGCTATCGAGTTCGCCGCCTGCGGCAGCTCCTCCCACCTCTACGACCTCTACTGCGGTGTCGGCACCATGGCACTCATCATGGCCCAGAGTGCACACCATGTCACCGGCATCGAAGTCGTACCCGCTGCCGTAGAAGACGCCATCGCTAACGCAGAGCTAAACAACATCACTAACGCCACATTTCTCACCGGCACGGCCGAAGAGCTCCTGCCTACCCGCCTCGCCACAGGCGAGCGGCCCGACATCATCGTCATCGACCCACCCCGCGCCGGCTGCGACGAAAGCCTGCTCCGCACCCTCGCCACCGCCGCGCCCTCCCGCCTAGTCTACGTCTCCTGCAATCCCGCCACCCTAGCCCGTGACCTCAAGCACCTCACCGCCCACGGCTTCACCGTAGTTGAGGTTCAGCCTGTCGATATGTTCCCGCATACGGCGCACGTTGAGACGGTGGTACTTTTATCCCACAAAAAATCACAGTGTATCTGGCAGACTGAAAGTGAACCATTATGATGGAAAGTGACATTTAGAAAATGAACCACTCCGACCACAAACCCTGTATGCTAGAGGTTGCAAGACATCAAGCATTGGGGGTAATGAGGAGTGA
>JAGXTJ010000053.1 GCA_018333655.1 Bacillota bacterium
CTTGCTTCTTGTTTCTTGCCTCTTGCCTCTTGCCTCTTGCCTCTTGCCTCTTGCCTCTTGCCTCTTGCCTCTTGTGGTCGTCACTCCCACTCAATGGTGCCGGGGGGTTTGGAGGTGATATCGTAAACGACGCGGTTAATGCCCTTGACTTCGTTGACGATGCGGCGGGAAATTTGGTCGAGCACGTCAAAGGGCAGGCGAAACCAGTCGGCGGTCATGGCATCGGTCGAGGCGACGGCGCGCACAGCCACTACATCGGCGTAAGTGCGTTCGTCGCCCATAACACCCACGCTTTTTACACCCGTCAAAACGGCAAAACACTGCCAAATCTCGCGCTGTAATCCAGCGCGGGCAACTTCTTGGCACACGATGTGGTCTGCTTCGCCAACTCGTGCTAGTTTCTCCGGCGTCACCTCGCCCATAATGCGCACTGCCAACCCCGGGCCAGGGAACGGGTGTCGCTCTACTATTTCAGGTGCGAGTCCTAGTTCACGACCTACGGCACGCACTTCATCTTTGAACAAGAGCCGTAGCGGCTCGATGAGAGTAAACTTCATGTCCTTGGGCAAGCCGCCCACATTGTGATGCGTCTTAATGGTGGCGGCGGTACCGCTGCCACTCTCGATGACATCAGGATAGAGGGTGCCCTGCACCAAGTACTTGGCCCCACCTAGCTTGGACGCTTCTTCTTCAAAGACGCGCACAAACTCGGCCCCGATGATCTTGCGCTTTTGCTCTGGGTCGGTTACATGAGCCAGCTTGGCCAAGAACCTCTGCGCGGCATCGACATAGACAAGCTTTAAGCCCATCTGGTCGCGGAAAGTACTGACTACTTCAGCGGCTTCACCTTTACGCAGTAGGCCATGGTCGACAAAAATGCAGGTTAGTTTGTCACCTACGGCGCGTTGTACGAGTAGCGCCGCCACCGCCGAATCTACCCCGCCACTTAAGCCGCAGATTACTTCTTCGTCGCCTACGCGCGCCCTAATGGCCGCCGTTGCCGTCTCGACAAAGGAGTCCATCTGCCAATCTGCCTTAGCCTTGGCGACACCAAACAAAAAGTTTTTAAGCATCGCAGTGCCGAACTCGCTATGCACTACTTCGGGGTGAAACTGAACCCCAATTATGCCCATACTTAGATTGTGCATGGCGGCCACGCTAGTGTGTTCGGTGTGGGCGGCAGCGACAAACCCCTCTGGCAAAGTGGTAACCGAGTCACCATGACTCATCCACACGGCAAATTTCTCGGGCAAGCCGGCAAAGATTCCCTCGGCTTTGGGCACAGTAAGCAAGGCGCGGCCATACTCTCCGCGTCCCTCTCCGCCCGCCACTGTCCCACCTAAGGCCTGCGCTAAGAGCTGCATCCCATAGCAAATGCCGAGGATGGGCACCCCTAAGCGAAATATTTCTGCATCTACCTTAGGCGCACCACTAGCGTAGACCGAGTTCGGCCCGCCAGAGAATATAATGGCCACGGGCTTCGCCTGTGCGATTTCCGCCGCCGACTTTGCGGCTGACCATATTTCGCAGTAAACATGCAGTTCACGGACACGCCTAGCGATGAGCTCGGCGTACTGCCCGCCGAAGTCGAGAATAAGCACCATTTCGCGGCTAGCTTGCACTATTTGCGCCTCCTTGGCCTTTTTGAGATTATACCATGTAAAGTGGAGTCGACAACAGAGAAGGCGAACAATATGCAGTAAAAGTACTGCTATCGTTCGCCTTATTGCTGCGGAGTGTCCCTCCCCTGTTTACGACCCACTCCCAGCGTGAAGCCTGCCAGCGACTTAACTTGAGGCACATATTCGGGGTACCACAGCTCTAACTCGCTGACTGGGCATTCTGCCACCAGAGGGAACTCTAGTGCACAGTCATAGGCAGATAACCACTCTGCCTCCCCCCAAGAACTATTGCTAAAGGTCGCTGAGACCAGGGTAATGTGAGGCCTCCACTCTTGACTGTTCACGTTCACCATTTGCTCCTTGAGCTCCATCGCGAGGGCCTCGCGCAGGGAGACGAGGGGCTCCTTAGCTAGCACGGCAATACCTACCGCTAAGTGAGGCGCGCCAAAGCGCAAGTACCCCCGCGCCTCAATATTGAAGGGGGATGTGCGGCTCACAACCCGGCCAATGCACTCTATGGCCCGCGTGAAATTTACGTCGTCACCTGCAGTGATGCGGGCTAACGTAAGATGTAGGGGCGGCAAGGTGTGGTCATAGAGCTTGTAACGACGGTTGAGGGCCTCTTGCACCTCTAGAGCCATGCCGAGCAGCCTGCCCTGAGGACGCGCCACGAGAAAAACATCCACGCGCGACTCTCCCCTCTAAGAAGTGAGCCGCCCCACAGTGAGGGCGGCTCGTTCTGTTTACTTACATCATGTCCATGCCGCCCATGCCTGGGTTAGGCATGGAGGCAGACTTTGGTTCGGGTTTATCGGCAATGAGGGTCTCTGTGGTGAGGATAAGGGCGGCGATAGAGGCGGCGTTTTGCAGTGCGCTGCGCACCACCTTGGCCGGGTCTACGATACCAGCCGCGCGCATATCAACCCATGTGCCGTTCTGGGCGTCGAGACCGAAGCCAACTTTTTGCTCCTTAGCTTTGCCCACGATGACAGACCCTTCGAGGCCGGCGTTGCTGGCAATTTGACGAACTGGCTCTTCGAGGGCACGGCGAATAATGTCTACGCCGGTCTTGACGTCACCAGTTGCTTCGATAGCATCCAGCGCGGCAATAGAGCTGAGCAAGGTAATACCGCCACCGGGAACGATGCCCTCTTCTACAGCTGCGCGGGTAGCAGAGAGTGCGTCCTCAATGCGAAGCTTCTTCTCTTTCATTTCAACTTCAGTGGCAGCACCCACGCGGATGACAGCTACGCCACCAGAGAGCTTGGCGAGACGCTCTTGCAGCTTCTCTTTATCGAAGTCCGAAGTGGACTCTTCAATTTGCACCTTGATTTGGTTGACGCGCTTGACGATCTCTTCTTTAGAGCCGTGTCCGTCGACAATGACGGTCTCTTCTTTGCCGATGCGCACTTGGCGTGCCCGACCGAGCATAGTGATGTCGGTGCTCTTAAGCTCAAGACCGAGCTCTTCAGAGATAACTTGGCCCTGTGTAAGCACAGCGATGTCGGAGAGCAGGGCCTTGCGGCGATCGCCAAAGCCAGGTGCCTTGACGGCAACGCAAGTGAACGTGCCACGGAGCTTGTTGACAACGAGAGTAGCAAGCGCTTCGCCTTCTACGTCTTCGGCGATAATGAGTAGGGGCTTGCCGCGTTGCACAAGCTTTTCTAGCACGGGGAGGATGTCATGTATAGCACTGATCTTACGATCGGTGATCAATATGAAGGGGTCTTCAAGCACGGCTTCCATCTTTTCGGCATCGGTGACCATGTAAGGCGAAACGTAGCCACGGTCAAACTCCATACCTTCTACTACTTCGAGCTCGGTGCCGAAGGTCTTTGATTCTTCAACGGTGATAACGCCGTCCTTGCCAACTTTGTCCATGGCTGCGGCAATTAGACGGCCGATTTCTTCGTCACCAGCGGAAATGGAGGCCACTTGGGCAATCGCGGCGCTGTCGGCAACTGGAGAGGACAATTCTTTAATGTGGGCTACAACGGCTTCTACGGCCTTCTCGATGCCCTTCTTAATGCCCATGGGGTTAGCACCAGCAGTGACGTTCTTGAGGCCCTCGCGCACGATGGATTGCGCCAGAAGAGTGGCCGTGGTCGTGCCGTCGCCAGCTACGTCCTGGGTCTTGGTAGCTACTTCTTTAACGAGTTGTGCGCCCATGTTCTCGAAGGGGTCTTCTAGCTCTACTTCGCGGGCAATGGTCACGCCATCATTAGTGATGAGGGGGGCCCCGAACTTCTTTTCAAGAACAACGTTACGACCCTTAGGACCAAGCGTTACTTTTACCGCATCGGCCAAAGCGTCAACGCCACGTTGCAGAGCACGGCGGGCATCTTCATTGAAAATAATCTTTTTAGCCATCTTCAAAACCTCCTAGCCTTTGTTGACGATAGCGAGAACGTCTGATTCCTTAAGAATGAGGTATTCCACGCCGTCTATCTTGATTTCGGTGCCGCCGTACTTAGAATAGACAACCTTGTCGCCCACTTTTACTTCGGGGACAATGCGCTTGCCATCTTCGCCCATTTTGCCGGGCCCTACAGCGAGAACTTCGCCTTCTTGGGGCTTCTCCTTGGCAGTTTCAGGCAACACGATACCGCTCTTGGTTTTTTCTTCGCGGTCAAGAGCTTTAACTACGATCCTGTCTGCTAGTGGTTGCAACTTCATGGACACAGACCTCCTTAGATTGTTGTATGTAATCATTAGCACTCAGTAAGGTTGAGTGCTAACAATACTATAACCGCACCGCGCAGAGTGAGCAACACCGAGCGGAGGCGATAGGGGGCTAATTTTGGACGCAAAGAGCGCTTTTTAGCGCATTATCTCCTTATTGCTGCCCGCTACTACATCTAGCTCTATATTACGTGCCTAGACACTAGACAGCCCTCTATACACTGCGCTAGTCTGCCCTAACACCACAAATTTATGCAGGGGGCACCGCTTCACGCCAGACTAGGCCTTGCTCCGTGATGAGGGCGTCGAGCCTTCCGTCATGCTCTTCATGTGGCAGGCTCTCGACCACTTGTATAGCGAAGGCCACCCCTATTGTTACCGCACGTGGTCCCAAACGGGGCAAGAAGCGGTCGTAGTACCCCCCGCCATAGCCAAGGCGGTAAAATTCACGGTCAAAGGCCAGGCCAGGAACGAGAACATAGTCAAGTGACTCTGTCTCTACTTGGCGCGCGTCCCCACTTGGTTCGCGAATACCGTAAGTGGCCACCTGCACGTGCTCATGCCAGGACCGCGGGCAGAGAAAGGGCTCTATGCGCCCCGCACCCATGACTTTCGGCAACACGATCTCTACCCCTCGTTCCTCGAGAGTAAGGAGCAAGGGGCTTAAGTCCACTTCACCACGTATGGGGAGGTAGGCCATCACCCTGCTTCCCTGGCCGCAAAGTAGGGCCGACATAAGCATTTGGCAAAGTACGGCACTAAGTTCGGCCCGGTTTTCTGCGCTTAACTGACGGCGAAGTGCTTGCATTTTGTTTCGCCAGACTTGTTTATCCATGTGCCCTCTCCTTAAAACAACGCCGTAGGCCTACCCCATAAATTGGTGCTCTAGTTAACATAATAAATTACTGTCCACACTATACACAGGTTTATCCACAGAAAATAGCCTGTAGTGGTGCGAATTTCTCTGAGTTATACCCATTATCCACAGCATTATGGCGAGTCATTTATGTAGCCCAGTTCGTCATCGGCAGTACGGCTGCGGCATTAAGGGACAAGTCAGCCACGACGCCGCCCTGCCAGCGATGGTAGGCCGACATGGCCACCATGGCGGCATTATCGGTGCAGTACTGAAATTCCGGCACAAAAAACTGTAACCCCGCCGAACTGGCTGCGGTGGCAAGTCCGCGTCGCAGCATTTTATTAGCCGATACCCCACCTGCGAGACATAAATTGGTGCTGCCTACTTTTTTCGCCGCCGCTATGGCCCTCTCCACCAGCACCTCGACCACAGCCGCCTGAAAACTTGCCGCGACATCGGCAGCGACCAGGTCTTTGCCCTGCTGCCTGCTCGTATTTATATAGTTTAACACCGCTGACTTTAACCCCGAGAAAGAAAAGTCCAAGCTGTCAGGACCTAGGTAAGCCCGCGGGAAGGCGAGCGCAGCATGACCATGGGAGGCCAAATTTTCGAGATGCGGCCCACCCGGGTACGGCAAACCGAGGACACGGGCAATTTTATCAAAGGCCTCGCCCGCCGCATCGTCTCGCGTGCGCCCAAGCAAATGAAACTCGCCGTGGCGAGGCATGTAGACTAAGTCGGCATGTCCGCCGGAGACTATGAGGCACATCAGCGGCAGGGACGGGGGCTCCGTCAAGAGAAAGTTAGCGTAAATATGAGCCTCTAGATGATGCACTGGTATGAGGGGTATGTCTAGGGCGTAGGCTAGCCCTTTGGCATAGCTAACACCGACCAGGAGAGCCCCTACGAGGCCCGGGCCACAGGTCACCCCGATGGCCGAAAGTTGCTTACGGCTAACCCCGGCTGTAGAGAGCGCGGTGTCAACCACGAGGCTTATGTTTTCAATGTGTTGGCGTGAGGCAATCTCGGGCACGACACCGCCGTAAATTTGATGCACATCTACCTGTGAGGCGACGATGTTCGCCAAAATGTGCTTGCCTTCGGCTAGGACGGCCACCGAAGTCTCATCGCAGCTGGTTTCTACAGCCAGTATCACTTCGCGCATGGTTGTGTGTCCTCGCAGCTCTCTGGCAAAAGATTGTCTTTCCACATAATTAGGGCGTCTTCTTTCGTGTCTGTGTAGTAGCCGGGGCGGACGCCCGCCGAATAGAAACCTAACTTGCGGTACAAGCCCTGCGCCACGATGTTCATCGCCCTAACCTCTAAAGTCATGCGGGCGATACCGAGCTCTACTGCTTCCGCCATCAAGGAGAGGCAGATGGCCTCACCTAAGCCCTGCCCGCGAAAGTCAGGGTGCACGGCGATATTGGTGATATGCGCCTCCCCTAAGAACATCCAGGAGCCGCCGTAGCAAACAAGGCGCGATTCAATCCGCCCGACTAGGTAGATGGCGAGCGGGTTATTGGTCAGTTCACCCACGAACGCTTGGCGCGACCAAGGCGTAGGAAAAGACAATTGCTCTATCAAGAGGACTTCGTCAATATCACTCTCGGTCATGCGGCTAAGAACAAGGCTCATGATAGGCCTCCCTTCTTCGGCTGTGCGGAGGAAGTGCGAATGTAGTTGGGCAGGGCACATTTCGGATCCGTAGGTGTACGCCCTTGACTCAAAATTCCTACTATGGCAGCACGCGGGGCAGAGAGAAAAGCTCTGGCCACAAAAAACCCTGTAGCATGCTCTGCCAAAGGGGCGGCTTCACCCGTCAAAAGCACCGGGGAGGCAAACGAATGTGCCCAGACGGCGAACTCTTCTTTCTTGACCACCATGTCAGGTGACAGACGCGTAAATTCACCCTGCCCGCACTTAAAAGCTGCCGCATAGTATTCTTGCCGCTGCGCGTCTAAGAGCGGAATGACCACGCCGGGGTGAAGAGAAGCTGCTTGGGCCAAGACCTCGAGCGTAGAGAGTAAGACCAAGGGCACAGCTAAGCCCTCCGCTAGGCCTTTAGCAAGACTAAGCCCAATGCGGAGGCCGGTAAAAGAGCCGGGCCCTGCGCCGACGGCAATCTGTTTAATATCCTGCCTCTTGACATTGGCCTGCCGCAGGGCAAAGTCGACCATTGGTAGGAGGCGGGCGGCATGGCTCTCCACATGGCCTAGACTTACTTCGCAGAGCACAGCATCGCCTTCTACCACAGCGACAGAGGCTACCTTGGTCGTGGTGTCGAAACAGAGGATTGGCATGCCTGCACCCACTCGTCTATTATTGCTTGGTATTTTGATGCTACCTGCTCGAGGTGAATCTTACGCCCCGCCTCGGTATAAATCATGTCAAGCGTCAGCACATCACCTGGCATAAGCTCCCTGAAGGCGTCTCCCCATTCTACCAGGACCACATTGCGTGCAGTCTGGTACTCTAAGAAACCGATATCTAGAGCTTCTTGCGGGG
This sequence comes from Bacillota bacterium, assembly GCA_018333655.1. NCBI lineage: Bacteria > Bacillati > Bacillota > Bacillota bacterium. The sequence continues at coordinate 7,672 of JAGXTJ010000053.1, forward strand.
ATTTTAGTCGGTAAAAGTCACAGTGCACCAAGTTAAGGTGGCGGCCCTCATAGAGCTGGATTAAAGCAAAAGTAGGCGAAGTTACCGGCAAGCTTACCCCTAAGCCCTCGGCTACGCCCTGCGCAAAAGAAGTCTTGCCCGCCCCTAAGTCGCCGCGCAAAATTATGACCATCCCGCCTATGAGACGCTGCCCTAACTCTCGTCCCATGTCGCGCAAAGTAAGGGCAACTGTCGTTTCTAGCTCCACACTCTAACCGCCTATCTGAAATGAGTATACCCCCGCGCGAGCGGCCTGATATTTTCGCCGCGGCGCACAAAGACACCTTGCCCTGCCCGCACCAGCCCCACAACACGGGCTGTAGGCAGGGCAGCCTGCACCTCTAGCCAAGTATGCTCCGGCACAGTGAACAAGAGCTCGTAGTCCTCGCCGCCATAGAAGGCGAAATCCAAGGGGTCTTTACCAACGGCGTTGGCAATATAGACTGTAGCCTCTGTTTGCGGCACTTTCGCGCTGTCAATCTCTATCTCTACGGCACTGGCTGCAGCCACCTCATGCGCTTCGCTGGCCAAGCCATCGCTAATGTCGTTAGCGCAGCGACCGCCAAGCGAGGCGATAAGCAAGCCGGCCGCAACCTGGGGGCGAGGCCGGTAATGACGGGCTAACGCCTCCTCTGCGAGGCGCTCTGGCGGGCTAGCCTTGCCTAAGACTACCTCTAACCCTGCGGCACTGCCGCCAAGAGGCCCGGTAACACATACTAAGTCACCAGGCTTAGCACTACTACGCAAGAGCTCCCTAAAAGGCGCGACTTCGCCGAGCAAGGCTACGCTCAGCATTACTTTATCGCCACGACTAGTATCGCCGCCCACTACAGCCACTCCGTATTCTAAAGCGCAGGCCCGTAACCCAGCATAAAGATCATCTAGCCAGGCTACCGCAGTCGCGACGTGAGCTACCAAGGTGACCACTGCGTAGCGCGGCACGCCCCCCATGGCGGCAATGTCACTTATATTGCTCGCCAACAGCTTGTATCCTACGTCGTAGCCACTGGCCTTAGCCAAAAAATGCACGTCTTCAACCATGCAATCACAAGTCAAGACAACCCTCTGCCCCGGGGTAATTTCGAGCACCGCCGCGTCATCCCCGGGGGGGACGATAACCCCCACCGCCGTAGGCTGATTAGCCAGGAGGCGCTTAATTAAGCCAAATTCGCCTAAGTCCTTAAGTTCCACAATAATACCCCTTACTTCACTATAGACAACCTAATTATACAGACAAAAAAGACAGGTCACAACCTGCCCTATAACGCGCCTTAATCTCACAGATACCTCACCTAGACCCGCGCCTGCTGCCAACCTCCATGACTAAAGCGCCAGTAGGCAAACGCGCCACGTGTCGTCTGATCGAGGGACATAGCAATCCATGCGCCCGTCAGGCCTAGACCTAAGTGATGGACGAGGAGTGTGGCGAGACTCAACCGCACTAGCCAGATGCCTGCAATCGTAATAAGCATGACGAAGCGCGTGTCGCCTGCGCCACGCAGTGACCCCATCATCACGAAGTTAGAGGCCATCATCGGCTGCACGAGGGCGATGATGCGCAAGCAGATCGTGCCGAGACGAATTACCTCGGGGTCGCTAGTGTAAAGACCTAGCAACTGATGCGGAAATATGAATATAATTATTCCCACGGTACCCATAAAGAGCATGGCTATGCGGCGCGATTCTAAGCCTAACTTCTTTGCTAAATCTGGACGCTCCGCCCCAAGGCCCTGCCCCACCAGTGTGGTGGAGGCCATGGCAAACCCCATGCCCGGTGTAAAAGACAGACCTTCGATATTAATAGCGAGCAGGTGCGCAGCGTACGGCACTGTGCCTAGACCTGCCACAATGCGCGCGAAGAGCATCATGCCTACGCGCATAATGAGCTGTTCCCCTGAGGCAGGCAATCCGACGCGCAAGATGCGGCGCATGACCGTAAAGTCGGGGCGCCAACAGTCCGTTAAACGCAGACGTAGCACAAACTTGCCGGAGAAGAACACCCCCACGACCATAAAAAGAGCGATGGCGCGGCTAAACAAAGTGGCATAACCTGCTCCCGCTACTCCGAGGGCCGGAAAGCCAAAGTGCCCGAAGATGAGGAGGTAGTTGCCCACTAAATTGATGAGATTAGCAACGACGTTGACCCGCATCGGCGTTTTCATATCACCCGCTCCACGCAGCACACCGTTTAAGATTACCGTGGCGAGCGAAAACAACAGACTGAGCCCGACAATCCTGGTGTAGGTTATGGCGATGGGCGCAACGTCAGGCTCTGCACCCATAAAGCTTATGATAAATGGTGCGGCAACGAGAACAAAGACAGTGAGCAGGAGTGACATCACTATCGCCAACATGAAGGACTGGCGTGCCGCATGATTGGCACCATCTACATTGCGCGCCCCCATCAGCCTGGCAATGACAGCAGTGTTGCCAACGGTAACCGCAGAAAAAAGCGCTTGCGCAGCGAACATGGGTTGATTACTGAGACCCACCGCGGCGATAGCACTTGCCCCAAGGCTACCGACCATCATCATGTCTACCATACTCACTAGGGTCATGAGTATTTGCTCCACCATGGCAGGCAGGGCGAGGCGTAAAACTTGAGACTGTATCTCTCCACTGTGTGGCTCATGGCCTAGCTCATGCAAGGAAAGCGGATGAGAGATGGCCCTGTGCGAGACTCCTGTGGTCGAGGCTCCTGTCATGCTAATGCCCCCTAATATTTCGCGTGCAATAATAAACTACCGTGTCAAGGGAGAGAAGTCAAGCTAATCTGAATGCGTTTAGAGAGGGGAAGGTGCGTTTTTCACCACAGAGTACAAGAGACAAGAAGCAAGAAATAAGAGGCAGGATAGGGAAGGTACGTTTTTTACCACAGAGCACACAGAGGTCACAGAGAAAGAAAGAGTTTATTTAAGCAAATACCCTCGTTCCTTGTTCCTCTCTTTTCCACGCCTCTGTGCCTCTGTGGTTGAAATCGTCTCCTACCCTTGTAGCACGGGGAGGGAATTTTTTTACCACAGAGTAGAGGTTAGAGTGGGGAAGACACGCTTTTTACCACAGAGTACACAGAGGTCACAGAGAAACAAGGAGGCCCTCTGTGGTTGAAATCGTCTCCTACCAAGCAAGTGAGAAACAAAAGGTTCAACAGTGCAACCATAACTGTGCCTCAAAATCATACTAATTTATGTTAGAATGGTCAGGTAAGGGGGTGGCACATGACGACTAGGACACTGCCACAGTGGCAGGCTAATCTCGCTTTGTTTGGTGTCACCATCGTGTGGGGCGCTACTTTTGTGGTTGTCAAAGACGCCATCGGCACTATTACGCCATTTTATTTTCTCGCCGGCCGCTTTAGTCTGGCGGCACTCGTGCTGGCACTCATTCCCGGCACGGTGCGGGGGCTACTCCCCCACTGGCGGTTAGTAATCGCGCCTAGCCTCATGATGACCTCTGGCTTTGCCTTGCAGACCTTGGGCCTGCAATTTACGACAGCCTCACGCGCTGGCTTTATTACTGGCTTGTCGGTGATATTGGTGCCGCTCATCGTAAGCCTCTATAGTCGCGCTTGGCCGCCCCGGCAAGTTACGCTCGGGGTGACACTGGCCGCGCTCGGGCTATTTTTTCTTAGCGGTACTGGTCGCGACCCGTTTAACTTCGGTGACGCCCTAGTTCTTGGATGTGCGCTGAGTTTTGCCTTGCAGATAATCACCATCGGCAGGCGCGCCAAAGAGCTCAACCCTCTCTCGTTTGCCCTAGGGATGACCGGAGTCGCGGCCACTCTTTTTAGTTCGCTAGCTTTAACCCTAGAGAGCCCTCCGACTAGTTTTCCCCCTGAGCTGTTCTTCGCCCTCGGCATGACTGCCTTCTTAGCCACGGCGCTCGCTTTTTATGTGCAGTGCCGCATGCAGCAGTTTACCAGCGCAACGCATACCGCCCTAATTTTTTCGGCTGAGCCTGTCTTTGCCGCTGTCTTTGGCTACCTCGTGGCAGGCGAAAGACTAGGCGCCCTAGGTGTACTCGGCGGCGCCATGATTGTGCTCGGCATTGTCTTGGCAGAACTGCGACCTCTGCCCGCCGCTCGCCCCGCTTAGCGCGATTTAGCGAGCTCCTCTAGACGCACTAATAGCTTTTCCACTTGACTGCGGTCATCGAGCATAAAGCCGAGCTGCTGCCATAAGTCCTCTCTCCCGAAGTAAGCTTCAGGCAGAAAAGAGAAAGCATGCATCGCCTGCCCTAGGGCAAAGGAGGCCGGCTTCATCGCTTCGCCAAAGAAGATGGCCGGCACCTCTAGGCCGTACCGATGTATCTTTTGCGCTACTTGCTCAATGAGCTTGGCCTGTGCGGCTCGACAAGGCTCTGGAACGGGCACAAATTCCACTTGCTATTCCCCCTCTTGATTTTGTCTAGTGTTCACCACAAGGTAATGTTTAACACAAAAACGCGCCCCCTAGGGGGCGCGTTCACTAGGAGTTAGAAAAAAACTCGCTAGCTATTATGGTGGGCACAACCGGTTTCGAACCTGTGACTTCTACCGTGTCAACTAAGGGAATGGTCTATGTCCTCCTCGGGCGGGGTTGGTTAGAATCAGGAATAGCAATGGGCCATGCTACTTGCTGCGAAATTGGCTCGGATGTAAGCAGAAGGGAGATGCGAATCAAATCTAGATGTCCGCGCCACCCTCACTAACGCCCTGACGCGGTGAGCTTTTCAAGCAGGGAGCTAAACTCTGGATCATCTTCGGCCACCACACTGCCCCTGCGAGTGGCCCATGTGACGCCACCATCTTCTGCTTCCACCAAGAAAATAAGGTATCGCTGGTTGACCTTCGCATCAGGAGGGAGAAGCAAGGAATAGGCACCGTGAGTACCTTCACCTTTAAACTCCTTGAGAGTTGTGAATCCAGCTCGCGTTAGCATCCCGTTGGGAATTAGCTCGGCCGAGACAACCTCAATCATCAAAATGTGGTCGGCCATGTTGATGAGAGCGGCCTGGCTCGGAGCTTCCTCTATCACTTGGACATCTCTGTTCCTCAGGAAACGGTAGGAGCGGACTTGATTGGCCGGGGCAAGACTGCGAATGTACGCTCGGAGCCGCGAAAGGGAATTATACCGGGGGTCCTGAAACGGGGCTATGAACACGCGCTCCGCGGGATTAGCAAGGCGCTGCACCTGGTCGCTTGGGACATCTACGCGAAATGTAAAATCAGAGCGGGCTACATAAAAATCAAATGGATACACGGTGGCAGCGAATCTCGATAACAATAACAGGTAGGTTTCGCCCTGCGTGAGGAGATCACCCTCTCCATAAACCTTGATTGTACTTTCTACCATGCGCGAAAGTATATTTTCTTCTATCTTCACATCGTAAAAACCAACGCTCGCTCCTTCCGGCGGGGTCGTCAGTACAGTGCCGACGATCACATTCGAAGACAAATAAATCACATGGTTTTCAAACGTGGGCTCCACATATGACAAGCCGAATACTGCCCCTCCCCTGGGGCCGTGAAACTCCGTCAGAGCTAACCGTCGCGGGGGGAACAGCACGGTTACGACAGAGTAGGCTACTACGCTTACCAAAAGCGCGGCCACGGCAACGAGAACAGTCTTTCTCCCTTTTGTCATACAACGTCTCCCTCCTCTCCTCAATAGTTCTGCCTAAGATGTTCTATATCCCTAATAGTCAATATGGGCCGCATCCCATCAGCCCCATACATGACATCCTGCGAGTTTGGGCTGTGTCCAAACCACCCTAAGGCGTGACCGAGTTCATGGGTAAACGTCGTGCGGTTGCGGTCGGTGCGCTGCCACCACAGAAGTAGGAAGCCTCGCTGCGGCACCCATACCCTCATCAAGTCAAGTCTATGGTTAGAGATGGACCGAAGTCCATGGGTGGGACAGTTAAAGGTGTGGTTTCCAACGTTGGCAGAACTCACGATAATGGCAACACCCACGCGCCCCTGCAGACGGGGTTCCTCTTCCTCAAGTCTACTTCGTGTTCCTCCAAAAATCTCTATTGACGCAGCAGGGCGATCATTGACTCTAGACGTGTGAATGCCAGCTCTCACCCATTGGTTCCGCGCATGATCTACATATGCCGCGAAGTCCGTCGGAGTGAATCCATCGTCAAAGAGGTGCGCCCATATGGTTCTGTTAGGATTGAACCCTATTGTATTGATATCCGAGTGAAAGACAGTCAGCGTTCTGGGCGTCGTGGCCGAAACCATCATTGGACTAACTAAGATGAGCACAAATGCTAGAACCACGAATACTTTTCTCACAAACACTCTCTTCTTAATTTTACGTGGGTTGTTTAAGGCGGAATTGCTGTAAAACGACTGGGGGAGTCTCAGAACTGGCACTGGCTGGACCCTGCTTTCTCCCTTAAGGGGCAAGGCATGTGGGTTTTAAGGGGATTTTTTGCTTTACCTGTCAAAAAATTAATTGAATCTACAACTCCCGCCAGAGAGGGCCAGTGTGTGTGAGCGTTAAACTAGTCTGGCAAACACTGCCCGCTTCATGCCTCGCAACTAGTTCGTCGGTGAGATTTACAGTCCGACAGAAGGAGCAGCCAATGTGTACAATACCCGGCTCCACCTCATTTCTGGTAGAAGTTTCTATAATGACTATAGCTTACCCCCCACCAATGTCAAGATTTATTGCTAATATTAAGTTAAATTAACATCTTAATAGTTAACCTAATTGGCCGCTCTAAAGACCACCCCTGCAAATCATCAGAGCATAGGCTCCTATTTCCCGAAGGCTTTACGCTGCCAGTTTCAATTACGGCTCCAGAGTGGGCCTAGCCAAAGAAGAAAACCCTCGTGGGTTAATTTTTAACTATTAGTCGTTTTTACTAAACACAAGAGCGCCAAAGGCGCAAAACCTCTGCGACAGAGGGGACGGTTCTTTTTGTCGCAAAACACCGACAAAAAGAACCGTCCCCTCTGTCGCAACGTCCCCGTTGTCGTGCGTTTATGGTGAACGAGTCCATATTGCTGGTCGAAAGCCACTTTCTCTTGTAGCTTCTGCCTCAGAAAAGCTCAATCTTCTGCGCCCACGATCAGGGTCACTTGCACCCGATTGAGCTACGCGCCCCTCCGATACACCAGGCGAACGAAGCCAGCTGCGATAGAGTATGTTGAATGTGCCGGACTCTGCATACTTTCGTACCTCCGTTATGGATAACACGAACATCGCGTTTTGGGGCGTAACGCTTCCGGCACCTACGTGAGTTAATAAACTAGGGTCAATACGCTGGAGTTCGTGTTCCATATCCGAAGCGACATTATCTATATTTTCCGCTGGCAATGCGCGTTCTCTCAGTTCAGGGGCTAATATATTAGCGAACCATGCGTCCAATGTGGGGCGTAGCACATCGCTTTCACTCAAACTCGTAAACACGTTTTCGCTATTAAATTGAACACCTACAGGCTCCGTCAGTATTCTCGAAGTACCATCTGCCAAGGTCAGTGTCATGGCATAGCGGTTTCCTACGAACTGCCCGCGCTCGGTAATGATGAGCTTGTTTCTATTTGCATCCCTAGTTAATACTCGCCACTCCATGCCGGTGCTATCTATAAACAACTCATTAGTGCGAGGAAGATCGATCCCCAGTCTGTAATGATCAATCCAAAGCAAACTTAAAAATCCTAACACCACTATTGCCACTACCCCTGCACAAAACAAGAATAGTGCTTGACGTGTTGTTCGCATGTAAAACTCCTTTCTTCGTACCCAAAGAGCAACGCGTTTTACATCTGCATCCTCTACCGACAGAGGGGACCTCCCCCACTAACGCCGTGACGCGGTGAGCTTTTCGAGCAAGGGGCTAAACTCTGGATCTGTTTCGGCGACGACACTACCCCTGCGAGTGGCCAAGGTGATGTGTCCGTCATCTTCTTCCACCAAGAATACAAGATAGCGCTGATTGATCTCCACGTAAGTAGGCAGAAACAAGATGGTTGCAACATTCACCCCTTTGAATGTGCTTGCGGTTGTTGTGGCATGTATCCCTTCGCCCTTGTATGTATGGATAGTTCTAAAACCGACCATCGCTGCCGTCCCATTAGCGTTCAGTTCGGCGGAAATAGTCTCAATCAACAGAATGTGATCTGCCAGATTGATGAGAGCGGCGTGACTCGGAGCTTGCTCTAGCACTTTTACATCTCTGTCTCTATGTATATAGCGCATTCTATTGGCCGGGGCTAGACCGCGAATGTACTGTCTTAGCCGCGAAAGAGAGTTATACTTGGGGTCCTGAAATGGGGCCATGAAAACGCGCTCCGCAGGATTAACAAGGCGCTGCACTTGGTCGCCCAGGCCGTCTACCCGAAACACAAACTCCGAATCCGCTACGTAAAAATCAAATGAGAAAGTGGTGCGAGCGATTCTCGATAACAACATCAGATAAGTTTCGCCCACTTCGAACAAATCGTTCTCTGCAGACACCATAATTGTGTTCCCGGCAGTGCGAGAAATCAAATCCTCTTTTACCTCAACCTCAAAGATGCCTTGCTGTTCTGCCCTTCCTTCCGGTGGAGTCGTCACTATCGTGCCGACGATAACGTTCGAAGACAGCATAATCACATGGTTTTCAAACGTTGGCTCCACTAGTGGCAAACCAAACAATGATCCCCCCCGTGGGCCGTGGAACTCAGTCAGGGCTAAACGTCGTGCGGGGAACAGCACGGCTGCGGCAGAGTAAGCCACTGCGCTTACCAAGAGTACGGTCACTGCAACAATAATAGTCTTTCTCTTTTTTGTCATCACAGCGTCTTCCTCCCCTATCAGTAGTTCTGCCTAAGATGTTCAATGTCCCTAATAGTCAGCACAGGTCGACGCCCATCAGACCTATGCATAACGTCTTGGGAGTTTGGACTGTGTCCAAACCACCCTAGGGCGTGCCCCAGTTCATGGGTAAATGACGTGCGATAATAGTCAGCGTGCCACCACAAATAGTACCAAGGTTGTCGAGGTACGTATACCCTCATCAGATCGATTCGATGATTAGGGATCGACAAGGTTCCACGGGTGGGGTGTTGAAAGGTGTGGGTGCCAACCATGGGCCAATTCACGGGAACAGTAAGGGCAGAGCGCGTGCGCAAAGCAGCATTCATGTTCTCAAGGTCAGCTCGACTTCCCCCAAAAATCTGTATAGAAGCGGGTGGAAGATCATCTACTCCAAACGTGTGAATACCCGCTCTCGCCCATTGGCTCTGTGCATGGTTTATATATGCTTGAAACTCCGCTAGAGTAAACCCCCTGTTATTAACTAGAGTTGACCATATGGTTCTGCTAGGATTAAATCCTATCCAAGCTTCATCGGAGTGAAAGACGGATAGCGTTCTGGACGTCGTGGCCGAAACCATCATTGGACTAACTAAGATGAGCACAATTGCTAGAATCACGAATACCCTTCTCACAAGCACCCTCCTTGAATTTGCGTAGGTTATTTTGGGGCGGAATTGCGGCAAAACTACTGTGGTCGCCTCAAAACTGGCACTGGCTGGTCCCTGCTTTTCTCTTAAGGGGCAGGGCAGGTAGGCTTTAATGGGATTCGCCACTTCGTCTGTCAAGAGCCTTTTTGAATCGATACCTTTCGGCAGAAGGAGCAGCCAAAATGTACAATACCCGGCTCCACCTCATTTCTAGTAGAAGTTTCTATAGTGACTATAGCTTACCCCCCCCCAATGTCAAGATTTATTGCTAATATTAAGTTAAATTAACATCTTAATAGTTAACCTAATTGGCCGCTCTAAAGACCACCCCTGCAAATCATCAGAGCATAGGCTCCTATTTCCCGAAGGTTTTACGCTGCCAGTTTCAATTACGGCTCCAGAGTGGGCCTAGCCAAAGAAGAAAACCCTTTGTGTTGGAATTTTTATCTATTAAGTCGTTTTTCTCTACAACACAAGAACGCCAAAGGCGCAAAATCTCTGGCGTTACTAGTTCTTATGGTGGGAGCAACAGGGTTCGAAACTGTGCCCTCTACCGTGTCAACTAAGGGAATAGTCTATGTCCTCCTCAGGCGGGGTTGGTTAGGATCAGGAATAGCAATGGTTCATACTACTTGCTGCGAACATATGTTTTGCCCGCCCTTGCCCCTCTTGGATTGACCCAAGGGTGGAAGGTAGACGCTTACGGAGTACTACAGCTGTTTGAACTTGTGCTCAAGAATCCGCACCGCCCCAATAGTGAGCAATGTACCCAGTGCTGTCACTTGTGCCAAGGCACCTATCCATTCAGTGGCGGGACTGAGCATAATAGACCTCATCATCTCAGCGCTGATCGTCACGGGATTTATCATTACTAACAGATTTAGGGGCCATACGAATGCATCTTGCGGTGTGAAGATTGTTGATGCAAACATCATCACCATCGATAACAGGTTCATGGCGATTAGGAAGGTTTGCAGTGACTTCACCAACCCACATATTAGAAGATAAACTGACACAATAAGAATACTCCCTAATGGTAACCCGATTAAGGCAGCAAGCCACCGCAGAACATCCCACCGCAATCCAAACAACAGAGTCGTCGAGCCAAGCAACAGAAGACCATGGCAGGTGGCAACGATCGTAGTACCAAAATACTTGGCCAGCACATACGTCCGCGGCGAGATCGGACATGACATTATCTCAAGGAGCATCCCCGAATCTCGTTCCTGGAATAGCGATTGTGAGTTGGACATGCTGCTGGTCAAGAGCGCGAGAACGGCAAGGCCGGGAACGGCAAATGCTGCATAGGAAATGGGATTACCATTGTGGATAACGTCCCCTACAGCTCGACCCAAGGCAGTGGAAAGCAAAAGCGCGTAGATCACTGGAGTAGCTAGAGACAGGGCGACATTCGTCGGTGATTGCGTGTACAATTTAAGCTCACGGTATACTAGCCCTAATAGAAGGCTCACCTTACTTCCCCCCCCACCAGTCGTACATAGGCCTCCTCAAACGTTACAGACCGGATAGAAATTGCGGAAATAGTAGCCTCACAGTCATGCAGAACTGCTACCACACGAGGCAGAGCTGCTTCTGGGGAGTTGCTCTCGAACACAAGTTCTGTGCTGGAGTGTCTAATAAGTCTAGCAGCGGGTATTTCGGTGATATTGGCACGCAATTCCTCCGAGAAGCGCCCGCGAATTTCTATGACATCCCCACCCACCAACCTAGCCAAGTTACGGGGAGTGTCACCCCGAACCAGTTGACCACCTTTTAGTACGAATGCCCAGTCACTAACGGCAGCCATCTCATGCAGATCATGCGTTGTCCACAATACCGTAGTTCCCTTGGACGTCAGCTGACGCACCTTAGACCACAGGGTTCTTCTGCTCTCCGGATCGACGCTTGCTGTCGGTTCATCCATTACCAGAAGTGGTGGGTCAAGGAGCAACGCTCTTACGATTTGGACCTTCCGGCTTTCGCCACCGGAGAGCATAATCATTGGCTGCTGGAGTACCTTTTCCAAGCCGAAATCCCGCAGTAATTCCCTTGCTTTGGTCTCACTGGCCGCGACTTCAAGCCCGCGCAATCGAATGTATATCTGTACATTGTCCCAGACGCTCAAGAAAGCATCGACGCCGCTGCGCTGGTGGACAATGGCAGTTTGACCTCTGATCTGCATCCCTTGAGTCCTCGGCGCTAATCCGAGTACCGTGACTTGTCCGGAATCGTAGCTGGTAACACCTAAGATAATTTTAACCAGAGTGGTCTTTCCCGCGCCATTTGGCCCAGCCAAACCGACTAAGCTCCCCTTGGGAACCTCCAACGCAAGACCCGCAAGGGCTTGTGTCCGACCATACTTCTTCCAAACATCACTGATCGCGATTGCAACTGTGAGATTACTAGTCACCTGCATTTCTTCTCCCATATAGGGAATATCTTTCCTTCACGCATGCCAATGAATGAGAAGCCCTTAGGACACACTTGCTTATCTCCAACATAAAGATGTACCCTAGCCATTGTGGAAGCTGGATTCTGACATAACTACGAGATCGGGCATCCAGCTGTAGAGTGAAGATAGTTGCGCGATAAAATCATCCACGGTCATGAGGTCGCACATATGCATGTTCCCACCCCAATAGCGGTTGTGGCACTTCACAAAGCGGACTTCGCTTCCACCTTCCCAGTCGTGCGGAGCAACGGCAATGGCCTCCATTACATGGGGAAGCATGAATCCGCTCGTGAATACCAATACACGCCTAGCCAAGCAAGATTTAATTAGCGACCCTAACGCAGATAAATACTGTGGCTTGAAAGTCTCTACTAAACACATGCCAAGAAGAAGCGTCGGGTCGACAGGATACCCCTTAGGGCGGTACGGGTAAGACGGTGCCATGTCTTCGGTTATTACTACCTCATCGACTCGCGCCAATCTGTCCACTTTATCTTACCGTTCACACCATTAATTTAACACCTCCTCTCTTATGGCATCGCCTAATTCTCCTAGCCAATTTACAGTTTCGTCTAAAGCCTTGTCTGCCGCATTTTGCTTCCATCCGTTTCCCGCGATAAGAACAAGCCTCTCAAAAACTCATACGGAAGCCTTTTTAGCTGTTCCGCTCGTATCCTTTGTAAAGGCTAATCTAAAAATGAGCCAATACAGCCACTTTTGCTAATTGAAAAGTGAGCCACTCCGACCAAAAATCCTGCATGCTTTGTTTGCGAAACTGAGCAAACGGAGCAATTCGGAGAGCTCGAAATGGCTCAATACAAGAATATCAGAAGAATGTGCACGATGAAGAGATGTCAGAGCGTTCCATCGCCGCATTGCCGGGCCTCTCCAGCAATAGCGTACGACAGGGAGGACCTGTGCGACAGAACGCCCCACCAGCTTACCGCAGATGGGGCGTGGCAAAGCTTACGCCTTTGAATGTGGTGCTCTAATCTTAGCAAGTGCTTTGCGGCATAACGCCCACATGAGCTCAGTTGCCGTGAATACCACTGTACCAGTACCAATCACCATTAATAGCTCATGCCAAAGAACAGCTGCCTCAATTAAATCGCTCTGCACCGCCAAAAGCATCGCAACGTTAGCCACCCAACATGAGGTACCAATGCGTCCTCCTCGTCTCCTTGTCTCAAGTCTCTTGGCATCGCTCGCGTCTTGTTCCACGCGCCCACGACGCACCAAATCTCTCACGATAAAAACTGTTAAGAGGACCATAGCGCCAGCACCTATCAACATCAGCATTACCTGCCATAATTCTAGCTCCATGCCTCCCGTACCAATTACCATTGATGAAGTCACCCCCTAATGCTTGGCCCCTTATTCAGGGCACAGTGACTAATCCGGTATGCGGACACACATGAACAACGCTATGCCCTAGCGTAATTTGTTCGGTGTGGAATTTCCATACTACATTGGGGCAAATGTTGCCATGATGATCGATATACGCGAGCGCGGTACCCCATGCAATAGAGAGCACCATAGCTGCCTGCCAACTATGCAAGCCTACTTGATAAAGAACCATCCACTGCGTGGTTTGCCACAATACTACCCCAAACATGACTACAAGAGACCCAACATGAACCCCCTCTAACTCCGGGCTCGCGGTTACGACCTCCTTGGCAACACCTGTGAGGAGGCTAACCGCCGTTATTCCGTCGGTAGCGCTACTTGCGCTTACTTCGTTTCCTGATTGCATTCCGCCCCTCTGCACTGCGACCATATCACGCACTTGACGGGCAGCATCAACAACCACCAATACTGTAGACAAATCCGGGTTGTTAGTGCTAAACGCAATGATGTCCACGTTGCCCCGGTGTGCAACACGCGGGTCTATTAACATTGTACCCTCACGGCTGAGCGACTCCCGAATTGCCAGATATGTGCTGTTCTGCATCAGAGATGCTATAAGGCACTCGACTGTACCTACGGCTGACTCAGCTCTAGCAACAGGAATCATGATGGTATTTACCAAAATCACCAAAGAAAGGACTACAACTAAACACGCTTTCATCCAATCTTGCCCCATTCTCAAACATTAGCTAAATTTTACCTCACCCCCCTCCGGACTGTCAAGCACATTTTGACATAATTCTTTATTACATTCTGACAATCAATCGAACCAATCAACTAAACTAATCGCCGAGCAGACTGGGGCGCCCCCCTCCAGTCCTTCACACAACCGGACGTGAGCCTCTCGATTCATCCGGCTCGTGTCATCTGGCTTGCGGTAGTCTCCTTACGCACTCCAGCGGGCAAAGAGTTTTACGTCTCGCTGGGCGACTTTACTTATCCAGCATGCTTCATGTCTTTGTGTCCTATGGAGATTCCGTACTTTCTTCCGCCTCCACTTTATAAGCGTCTTGTTTTTGATGACATCTTGATATTTCGATACTTCAACAAAGGTTCAGATTCCTTGGGGAATTTCAGTATTGATTGAAATTCTATTCGTCTCCGCAGTACTCACCTGCCGGAGTCTCTGCCCCCACTTTCCCCCTAACGCTCACCACCTCAGCCTGTGACTGAAGCAGTTTAGGGTGGTTTGAAGTCTCCACCTGCATGGCGACTCCCTCATCCTTTGTGCAACATGGTTGCAGTCGCGCTAACTGGGGAATTTCTGTGCCTACGGCTTTCATAAACTATTCCACATCCGTCCATGCTTTCCTGCCGCGTGTGCTACCTCCCTACTACATAGTAACAACTGAGCGACATCTTGCTCTATCAGTGCTTCGCCGCCAAGGATAGGCAGGAGTACGGAAAGGGGCAGAGAAATATCTGACAAGACCCTAAGTGAAAATGAGGAGTGAGGCCTGTGCAGAAACGCATGCTAGTTCCCCCCGACCTACTTGCCTTAGCTTACCCGGGTGACATCGCTGTCTCGCCGAACGGGGAGTTAGTGGCCTATACTGTGACTCGCCTCGACCAAGACAAGGACGAGAGTAAGACGGACCTCTACCTCTTTGAATTTGGCAGCGGGAACAGTCGGCGCCTCACCTACGGCGGCAAGGAGGGCAAGGGTTGTTTCTCGCCTGATAGCAGTCGTCTCGCCTTTGTTTCCGGGCGTGACGGCAAGAGCCAAATCTACATCATCGAGCTAGCGTTCGGGGGCGAGCCGTGGCGACTTACGACCGAAGAAAATGTTGCCGGCAACCTGTGTTGGTTCCCTTGCGGCACACGCCTTGCTTACAGTGCCAAAGTCTTTAGTCAGGAGGAAGGCTGGCAACCTTACCCGGGCGCGCCGGAGGGTGACTCCGCCAGGCTAAAGCACTTAGCCGACAAACCTCACGCAGACAAGCAGCCCGAGCCAGACAAAAAAGAGAACCTCGTTAAGGTAGTAACCCGTTTTAGCTACCGGCGCGACGGCAGCGGGTATTTCGGCGACGTGCGCGAACATGTCTTCGTGCGCGAAGTACCTATCGTGCCGCCGCAGTCGCCCTTGCCAGCGGAAGGGCGTCGGATCACAAGTGGGGATTTTGACTACACAAGCTGTGATGTGTCGCCCGACGGAAGCTGCATCGTAACGTCTGCGCGCCGCAGCAAAGACGCAGACTATGTGCTCGCGCGCGACCTGTGGGTGTTTCCAGTTGATGGGGGCACCGAGGAGCTGCTGTACGCCGCACCCAGCCCTACTAGCAACCCGCGCTTTTCTCCGTGCGGAGAGTATGTAAGTTTCCTCGGGCACGCAGGGGAGAGCGCGACCTCAACCACTACAGGGCTCTACTTGCTGCCTTTTTTTGGCCAAGATCGATGCGCACATAGTGACGCGATAGCAGTCACCAAGCCCATCGACAGGCCCGCGCTTCCGGGGGGCTTTTGGCAAGGGAAGAGATTTGTGTTCCCTCTCGCCGATCAAGGCTGTGTGCACATCTATGCAGCGTCAGTAGATGGCACTGTGGAGGCCCTTCTGGCAGCGCAGCAGACTTCCTATTTATCTTTGGCCGGGGCAGGTAAGACCCTAGCCTACATTAAAGGTCGCTTTGACCTGTTGGAAGAAATATGGGCCTCGCGCGAAGGCGCAGAACGCGCGCTTACCGCTCACAACATGCAGGCGACGGCCGAGCTGCTGCTAGCTCCGGCCGAGCACATTGCCTTTGTCAGCGAGGACGGACAAGCGCTAGATGGGTGGCTCTTGTTACCCCCAGATCAGGCAGAGCAGACCGTGCACCCACTGATGCTATTCATCCATGGCGGGCCCCACGGCTGGTATGGACCACGCTTTATGCTCGATGCCCAAGTCTTTGCGGCTCTAGGCTATGCCGTGCTCCTGACTAACCCACGGGGAAGCGAGAGCTATGGTCAGCGTTTCGCTGATATTATCGATGGCAACTGGGGCGACCTCGACTGCGGCGATGTCTTGGCCGGTGTCAAGGCGGTGAACGCGCGCGGGGTTATCGACCAGTCGAAATTGTTCGCCCAAGGCTGGTCTTACGGCGGGTATCTCGCTTGCTGGCTGGTCACCAGGACCACCGAGTTTAACGCTGTTTGCGCCGGGGCACCGGTGTCTAACCTGCTTAGTGGCTACGGCACCTCCGACATCACCTTGGCCGACGAGCGCGAATACGGCGGCTCGCCTTGGGAAAGCGCCCCCCAGATGCTCCGCTCGTCCCCCGTCACTTTTGCTGACCGAGTCGAAACGCCCTTTATGTTGATGCACGGCGAGAACGACTTGCGCTGCCCCGTCAGCCAGAGCGAGGAATTCTACACAGCACTAAAAAGACAGGGTAAGGATGCGGTGCTGATTCGCTACCCAGGCGAGTCCCATGGGCTCAAGCGCCCCCTGCATCGACTAGACAAACTTACGCGGCAGATAGCTTGGTTTGAGTATCACCGGCGTCGCTAGAGCACTGCGACAGAGGGGACGGTTATTTTTGTCGCGCAATTCCGACAAAAAGAACCGTCCCCTCTGTCGCTTAGGTCTTACTTGACCGACTGAGCTTGGAAGTCGAAGGCCTTTTTTAACAATTTTAGTCCCCATTTACCCAAACACTTGCGTATCAATATGATTACCCATGCATCTAAGCCCATAATCAGGTTTAGCTGCCCACCTAAGTAAGCCCGCCAGACATTTTTAGCTGCTTGTTCAGGCCCAATTGATGCTTGTTTAATGAATGACCGATGCATCGCCTCACGCTTGTCTTCGGCCATGCCGAGGGCATTTTTCATGATGTTGGTCTTAATTCCTCCCGGATAGACGTTAAGACAGCGGTGCGCTGTGCCAACAAACTCCATCTGCAAGCCTTCACCCAGACCACGCAAACCGAATTTGCTCACGCAGTATGGACTGTACCCATAAAGGCCAATTTGCCCGGCGAGGCTGCCGATGTTAATCACGCCACCTTGGGGAGACTTTAGAATCAGAGGCAAGCAGGCTCTTACAGCATATATTGCTCCCAGTAGATTAACAGCTACCACCCTGTCATACAAAGTCGACTGTATATTTTCGATCGGCTGTGGTGCCAAAGTGATGCCCGCATTATTGATCAGAATGTCGATTGCGCCATGGACTGCCAAAATGTCAGCACTTGTTTTTACCCAGAGACTTGGCTGACTGATATCAATGGGGTGAAGGGAAACTTGTACCGCGGGAAACAAGTCTTTAAGGTTCCTTTCTGCTTCATGGAGCGCATCCAGATTCAAATCAAGCAGTGCCAAGCTTGCCCCAAGCGCTACTGCTTCCTTCGCTAGAGCCAGACCAAGACCGCCAGCACCACCAGTTATCACTACAACCTTGTCTTTTAGTGGTTGCTTCAAGCTAATGCTCCTTTTACGATATTTCTTGCCGTCATCCTTTCCGACCCATACTTTTAGTTGGTAATGGTTAAAGCCGAGTGGGTATAGGTGTTATTTTCCAAGGCAAGCAACATCAAGTCTGCCACATCACCTCTAGAAATCTGCGCAGTCTTGGCACGAATGTTTTCGCCAACCAAATACACACCAGTATGTGGAGTGTCTTTGAGCCCGCTAGGTCGTATGATTGTCCAGTCCAAGCCGCTAGCTTTGACTTCTGCCTCTTGCGATTCGTGGTCCTCGCGCGCTGCAGGCATGAGGATGGCAAAAAAGAGCTTGTTAATCAGTGACAAGGAGCTCCAGCTATCGCCAACACCCATCGCAGACATGACAACAAGCCGCGGCACTCCCCACTTTTTCATCGCTCTGATGATGTTGATGGTGCCGTTGGTGCGAATTTTACTGTTTTTGAAGAGATCCTTAGAACCTAACGCACAGATAACCGCATCCTGATCTTTTACACATTGTTCGACGCTTGCGGCATCATGCACGTCGCCAGAAAAGACTTTGAGAACGCCCCTTCTATCTTGTAGGCGTGCCGGGTCGCGGACAAACACGGTTACGGTGTGACCTCTGTCAAGTGCCCGTTTGATAAGTTCTAGACCAGTCTTTCCTGTTGCCCCGAAAATGGCTATTTTCATTTTCATCCCCCTCATGGCAAATTCATGGTACGAAATTCGCTCTTGCTTAACATCATACAACACGACGTAACGTCACAATCAAGAGCATTGCGTCCAGGTTCTGCCCCCACTTTGTCTAAGGCCAAAGAGGGGCCTGAAATTAGCCACGGGAGGATTGCGGCAGGACACTACTGCCTTAGCATCGAAGCTACAGCTTACACGCCTCTTTCAGGCAATTCTATGTTGTTTTTTTCCATGTAGTGCAAAAAAGCCCTCTCTATAAATGGTTGGGCTTTCTGCTGCATGGTCTTGAATTCTTCAGGCCATTGCTCTGCGCTGTAGTAAAAATCCACCATTTTGTTGATGATGTCTAGTTTTCCGTCACTCAGTTCTTGCATCTGCTTCCACCATTGCTCCGCTAAGCGCTGTCCCTCCGCGCTTTCTGGAAGAACTCCACTTTCTTCTAGCGAGATTGCGCTCTCGAATATATCTCTCCACCAACCTGGTAGAATCTCTTTGTCTCTCCCCTGTTGCTCTAGTAAATGGCCGATGACTTTTTTGTCGAGATAATTGACCACCCAGTAATACCCACAATTTTCTTGTATCAGCCTTACCATGCTCGAATACTTATTCCAGTCTACTTCCTGCTTCATATTGATTTCAGTTTTCAGCATTTTGATGGACTCCACGACCTTCTGTAATCTTTCAATTTTATTACAGATAACCTCGGCTTGCTGACTCAACAGATGCACAACATCATCTGAACCGTTTACCGGGATTATTTTGTCCTTTATATCTTCCAAGGAAAATCCCAAGGATTTTAAATACATAATCTGATGGAGCTTCGTAATGTCTTTCGCCTGATAAATTCGCCTACCGCTTTCACTACTTTCAGATGGCCTCATCAACCCAATTTGATCATAATGCTGCAGTGTCCGCACCGATACATTTGCACACTTGGCAAGTTGTCCAATTGTTAGTTTTTCTCTGATCACTATTGCGCTCCCCTCACTACAATGTGCTCGCCGACAAACACAGGTGGGATGATAACGATACCAACTCTAATACTCTATGCACTCTGTGGTTAATAAACGTTACCTCTCTCCTGCTTCTTGCTTCTTGCTTCTTGCTTCTTGCTTCTTGCTTCTTGCTTCTTGCTTCTTGCTTCTTGCTTCTTGCTTCTTGCTTCTTGCTTGCGGCACCACACCCACATGAGCTCAGTTGCCGCAAATGCCACTGCCCCCGTACCAATTACCATTAATAGCTCATGCCAAGGAACAGCCGCCTCAATTAAATCCCTCTGCACCGCCAAAAGCATCGCAACGCTAGCCACCCAACATGAGGTGCCAATCCTTCCTCCTCGTCTCCTTGTCTCAAGTTTCTTGGCATCGCTCGCGTCTTTTTCCACGCGCCCACTACGTACCAGCTCTCGCAGGATAAAAACTGTTATGAGGACGATAGCACCAGCACCTATCAGCATCAGCATTACCTGCCATAATTCTAGCCCCATGCCTCCCGTACAAATTACCATGGATGAAGTCACCTCCTGTTATATGAACAACGCCATACCTTAGCAAAATTTGTACTATCCCAGGCAAAAGCAATTTACCGGAAGAGTGCGACAGACCTCGGCGTGGTTTACAGTCCGGCAGAACGAGCAACAGTTCGTACAATGCCCGTCCCCGCCTCATTTCTAGTAGAAGTTACTATAATGACTATAGTTTGCCCGCCACCAATGTCAAGATTTATTTCTGCGACAGAGGGGACGGTTCTTTTTGTCGCGCAATTCCGACAAAAAGAACCGTCCCCTCTGTCGCTACCGCGACGCCAGGTGTCGGAAAAAGAATGAACCGGCCTAGCCGCGATAAGCGACTCAGCCGGTTCTTTAGGAACTATATTCTACTTCTGCTTCTAGCCTTCTATAAGCTCGACATTGGCGCGGGGGATGGTGACAATTTCGCCGCTGTCTAGCTTGGCTGTCATAATACGCACTTTGGCGCCAGTCTCGATAACGTGAAGCTCTGGGGGCAGGGTATGCACTGTGGCGAGCTTGCCGAAGTATGGCTCGCGAATGATGCGCACGGGGGTGCCGGCAATCATGCCGGATTCGGTGCTTCTTTCAGTCGCTTTGACGAGGTGCTCTAGTGGCACAATAATCTCTGGGCGCATAACGCCGGCGCGAATCTGTGTGGCGCCGTTAATGCTGGCTACCTTGCCGTCTAGGCTCTTAAGCAAGTTAAAGGTGCGGTCCGCCATGTTGATCTGACCAAAACCTTCGGTTAAGACAAGGGTGAGGGGGATGTCTTCGGCGCCGGTAATAGCCACGCCGATGTCATGCCCGAGGTACTCAATCAAGTCTTTGTCGATGATGCCGCCAGCTACGATGCCGGCTATACCTAGCTCCGAAGCCTTGCGCAAAGCGTCTGCGGTAACGAGAGAACCCCCCACTACTACTTTGCCTTTGTGCTCGGGCTTAAGCTTGTCGCCACTTAGGATGTCGCTGTTCTTCTTAGCTACCATCACTAAGGCGCCCTGTGTTTCGCCGCCCACGCCGAAGATGCCTTGGATGAGCGCAGCTGGCGTCTCTACTACCACGCCTTCGCGCGGCATAATTTCGGTAATGCGCCCGTGGATGTAAGCGGGAACGTTGACAGGCACGGCAGGTTTGCGCAAGGTTACTACCCCAGTTACGGAAGAGATATTGTCTACCGTACCGTCGATAGGAGACTCTACAGAAGACTTAAAGAGGCCAAAGAAGGAGGACTTTCTGGCGATAACTTCGCCTTTTGTCACTTTGTCGCCCTTTTTCTTGAGCATAAACTCTAAGATCTCGTCGCCTTCAACCCCAATGTGGTTGGCTACATTTACTGTATCTGGGTCACCCGGAATGTAGGTGCTAGCAACTATGTCGTGAGGCTTGACAATGTCGCCAAGCTTTACCGTTACTTCCCCGAGAATGGGGAGGCGACGGCGCTTCTTGACCAATATTGACTCGGTAACCAGTAGTCCCGGAGTGTATGCACTAGCCATTGATGTTCAATCCTCCCTTAACCAAGGTACTTCTGTAGTATGTCCATGGGATAGGCGTCAAGAGCCTTGTACCACTCAACTAGCTTGGCAATCCGCTTGTTCTTGTCTGCTGGTAGCCCAAGCGGGCAACGTCCACGTGCGTCGATAATAACTCCTACGACGCCGCCCAAGATTTTGGCTTGAACTTCATGCCCCTTGCCTTTGCCGAGGTCAAAGCCGCGTGCAGGGCGGGCCACTAAGTCAGCTGTCTCGTCTTCTTCGAGCGAGATTAGGTGCATGCTACCATAGACCGCTTTGTGTTCAATGGTTTTACCTTTTGAGGTGGTCAACTTCACTGTCACGCACTCATCGCCCTCTTTGGCTTGACCAACGGGTGCGATGGCCGTGCCGAGACGAATAAGGCAGTCGCGGTCGAACACTTGCTGTGCAGCTTCGGCATTGACGCTAGAGAGAACACCAAGCTGCGGCATCATAAAGATGGAGTCGACGGCGAGCTCTGTGATGCCCTCAGGCACGAAGGCGTCAAGCATCATAAGAGCACTTTGCACGCGGCGAGGGGCATGAGACAGTACGCCGCCCGAGCCCACGATCATGCCGAGCCCCATAAGGTCGACTAGTGTGGCGCCAGAGCCAGACTGCTCAAAGGCTTCGGCAATGTCGCGCTGTACTTGCACACCGCGCAGACCAATGGCTAAAGACTTGTGATGCTCGAAGGCCAAGCGCAAGGCTTCGCGCGCAATAGCTTGCTCAATGACCAACTCCTGCATGGTCTGCGGAATGGTGGTCGGACGAATCATCTTGTTACGAATGCGGTTACGCAAATCAGCCGCATCGATGTCGAAGGGCATCCAGCGCATAATATTATCTAGGCCAGATTCCAACATTACATTACAGATACTGTAACTCATGCCAAGGTTAGCGCTCACGGTGCGGTTAAAGGTGTCGGCAAAGACGGAGAACACGTCGGTAGTCGCGCCACCGATGTCTACACCAACTACAGTCATGTTCTTTTGCGCAGCCACAGTCTCGATCATTTTACCCACTGCCCCGGGTGTAGGCATAATGGGCACCTCGGTCCAGCTCATGAGTTTGTTGTAACCGGGTGCTTGCGCCATAACGTGCTCCATAAAGAGGTTGTGTATTTCTTCGCGTGCGGGGCCGAGCATTTCACGCTCTAGTACCGGGCGAAGGTTGTCCACCACGCGGAGGTCAGTCTTCTCGCCAAGGGTGTTTTCGATATGCAGGCGAGCATCTTTATTTCCGGCATAGATGACGGGCAAGTTAAAGCCAATGCCTAAGCGTGGTCGTGGCTCGGCAGCGGAGATAAGCTCCGCCAATTCAACGACATGAGTAATCGTGCCGCCGTCAATGCCACCAGAGACGAGGATCATATCTGGGCGCAACTGACGGATGCGCTGAATCTTTTGGTAAGGCAAGCGACCATCATTAATGGCGATAACATCCATAACGATAGCGCCTGCGCCTAGGGCTGCCCGCTCGGCACTCTCGGCGCTCATCTGCTTTACGACACCGGCCACCATCATCTGCAAGCCGCCACCGGCGCTGCTTGTGGACAGGAATATATCTACTCCTACCTTGTCGTCTCTTTGAGGAGTAATGATGCCATTTTCATCTTGAAAAGTTCGGCCCATCAGCTCTTCGATCTCGTGCACGGCATTACGCGCTCCCATAGTTACATCTTCAAAGGGAGCTTCAACGGTGGTAGGCGCCTCACCACGGCAAACAAGACGGTAAACACCATCCACCAGCTCAATTAAAATGGCTTTGGTGGTTGTGCTACCGCAGTCCGTAGCTAGGATTGACCTTAGTTTGCGGCTCTGCTCCATAGTGTTACTAATCCCCCTCTTGGTAAACTCTCAATCATTGTGATTATAACAAAGTTCCTTAGCAACCACAAACTAAATTGACCACAAACTATAGTAATACGACGAGAAATATGCGTTTCCTTCTGCCGTGCAAAAAAATACACGCTCCTCTGAAGAGCGTGAAAAAACCGTCTACTTGGCCGACTTCTTCGCTTGTTCGCGCGTCTCGAGCATCACCATCAGCCGCTCCACGTTTTCGCGATCCGAGAGGAGATGCGCGAGCTCTTCGAGCAGCTTCTCCTTGACAAAGAGGCTGCCAAAGGGCGCAAAAGCAAATAGAGCTTGACCAGTCACAAAGGAAATGGGCTTGCCCATTTGTAAGAAAAAGAGCGATGGCGTAATCATGTCGTACTTCTCAATTCTTTCTACGACGGCCAACAGAATCTCGTCGCGACGCTCGGGGGTAATCTCAAAATTTGTCGTCACTGCAAAATACACCTGCCTTTCTTAGAGCTCTTCTATCTCTAGCTTACTCCGTAAAGTTACGGTTTACTATCTGCCGTTTTGGCTGTCAGAGCCATTTGCTTCTCGATGATGGCGACGACCGCTAGTTTGTTATCCTTGCTATAGTAGATGAACTGGCCGGGCACGAGAAGGCGGCGCAAACCACGGTACGAGAAATTAAGTAGAATCCCGTCAGGGAATTTGAGCGCTGACTTAAAATCTTCCCAGGGGCGGTAAAAAGTAAACAGCCCGGTGCGAATGGTGACCCCCTTGGTGGTCAATTGGTATTCGGAAGGCAGAACAAAGGAGTGAAAAGAGACTAGTATAACGGCTAAACCAAAAGCCACCCACAACATCTCGCCATAGATGAGGTAAATAAAGCTCAAAAACGCCATGACGGTGAAAAGAAAGGTCCTCCCCCGGCGCGCATCCTGCCACAAGGGGAATACTGACCAAGTCAGCAGTTTATCCCCTAGGGACTGCACACCTGTACTCTGCTTGTTCTTTTCGGTAGCTAAAGCACTGTTACTCTTGCTATTCTTTTGATTCTTATTCTTGGTCATTACTCTACCTGCCCCCTAGCTGATTATATCTTTGGCTACTTCCGAAGGCCAAGCACTACAGTGAACGCTTACCAGTGGAGAGCTGCCTTAACGACGCGTTTTGTACTTCCTCGCCGCCCCCACCAAGGCGTTAAACAGGGGATCGTAGTTCTCTGCCTCATTCCACATACACTCAGGATGCCACTGCACCCCCATGACGAAGGTATGGTTCACCGACTCCACCGCCTCGATGATTCCGTCTAAGGCGAAGGCCGAAGCCACAAAACCCGGGGCAACTTGGCCCACCGCTTGATGATGAAAGGAGTTGACGCGGAGTGTCTCCCGAGGAAAGAGGCGTGCTAGCCCTGTGCCGCTAACCACTCTGACACTATGTGTTCTATAGCTGCGTGGAGCTTGTTGCTGGTGCAGGAGGGAGTTAGTAACCGCGTGCGGTATGTGTTGAATGAGGGTGCCGCCCAAGGCGACGTTCTGCATCTGCACCCCACGGCAAATACCAAGGACGGGCATGTCTCGCTCCAGCGCCTCGATAATCAAGGGAATTTCGTAAGCATCCATAGCGGGATGAATATTGCCCATGCCTATGACAGGCTCTTCGCCAAAGAAGAGCGGGTCCACATCGGGCCCCCCGCAGATTAGTAGCCCCGCGACTAGGTCAAGCTGCTGGCCTATATCCGCTAAATCGGCCAGGCAGGGCAGCAAGAGCGGCAAACCACCCGCTTTTCTGACGGCTTCGATATAGGTGTCGTTCTGGCGATGACGCTGCTCCTTCCAGTCGTGATAACAAGTTAGACCTATAACTGGCTTCATGACTTGGCCCTCCAGTGCAGGGCGGAGTCAGCAAAGAGTGCCGGAGTTCCCCCCGTGTGCCAGAAAAGCACCTTCGCACCCCGCGGAATAACCCCCCGCTGCACTAGGTCCATGAGACCCGCCGCCGCCTTGGCAGTATAGACAGGATCAATAATAATGCCTTCTAAGGTGGCAAAGGTGGCGAGTGCGGCGCACGACGCCTCAGTAGGCACCCCGTAACCGGCACCAATATACTCGTCATACACCACTACATCGACTGAATCTATCTCTTTACTTACTTGGGCGTGAGCGAGAATGGCCTGGCATAGCTCGTAGACTTCTCTCCTGAGTCGCTCTTTTGGCCTGCTGACGCTAATGCCAATGATCGCGAGCGGTAGCTCATGCACTTTAGCCCCCGCCAAGAGCCCCGCCTGCGTACCAGCCGAGCCAGAGGCATGCACAATGTAGTCAAAAGTAAGGCCGCTTGACGCCGACTGGGCGATAACTTCTGTTATGCCGGCGATGTAGCCCACGGCACCGATGGCGTTAGAGCCGCCCAAAGGTATGAGGTAAGGTCTCCTACCGCGAGCCCGTAGCTCTCCTGCTACTTCCTCCATCTTGGCTTCGACAACTTGGGTTTCATCTGAACCAGCAAAATGAAGCTCGGCACCCAAAAGCTCCCCCAAGAAGAGATTGCCCTGCCGCTCGGTTAGCGTGGCACTAGAGAGAACCAAGTGACAACCAAGCCCCGCCTTAGCGGCGGCAGCCGCGGTCATGCGACAGTGGTTACTCTGGGGACCACCGGTGGTAATGAGCACATCGGCTCCCTTGTCGAGGGCGTCGCCCAGTAAGAACTCCAATTTGCGAGCTTTATTGCCCCCCATGGCCAAGCCCGTATTGTCGTCACGTTTAATGTAGAGCTCTACGCCGAGGCGCTCTCCAAGGCGAGGCAAGGGCTCGAGGGCCGTAGGCAGGAAAGTTAATTTCACCCTAGACAGTTGCTCTAGCAATTTACCACACTCCCTATGACTTTCTCCCCACCATCTTCTCGCTTTATAGACCTCATCCCTGCCGTCAAGATACAAAAACCTAAGTCCTGCGACTTAGGTGCTGTCAAAAAGGGGTCAGACCGAGCGATATACCTAGGGCAGCATTTACTCTCTCCATAGCTTCATTATCGAGATGGGCAATTTTATGGGTAAGGCGCTGTTTATCTATCGTGCGAACCTGCTCTAGCAAAATGACGGAGTTTCTCTCTAAGCCAGTATCATCGGCAGTCAACTCGACATGTGTCGGTAGGCGGGCCTTGTCTATTTGCGAGGTTATCGCGGCAATCACTACGGTGGGACTGTACTTGTTGCCCACATCGTTCTGCACAATGAGAACCGGTCGAACCCCACCTTGTTCCGAGCCCACCACAGGGCTCAGGTCGGCATAGAAAATGTCGCCTCGCTTGATAATCAACCTAGTTCACTCCAGACACCTTTCTCCTAGGCAGGATTTCCATGGCCTCACTCTCTAGCATAAAACTCTCTCTCGCAATATGCAGATTCACCTCGGCCATCTCCAAGTAACCACGCTTTAGGGCGTCATGAATACGGCGTCTTTTCTGTGTTTCTAGGTACAGGCGCATGGCTGCACGAATGAGCTCGCTACGATTACCCTTGACCTCTTGCACAAAACCGTCAACTTCCTCGAGCAAACTAGTGGGTAAGGTAATCATAATACGCTTCGTTACTGCCAAACTGACACACCTCTTTCGCTCGTGGACAAGCGTACATCTATACCGATTATATATACGCTAATATAAGTGTGTCAACAAATCCGCTGTTCATACATGCCCGGCGAGCTTATCTGGCCGGCGCAGAAATTACCCGCGCGAAAGGAAAGACCGCGTAGAGATAAGTTGGCGGTGTCGCCAGTAGAGACGTGGCACGCGGTGACCGATGAGGCAGGTCACTTCATAGTTGATGGTGCCCATGAGGAGAGCCACTTCATCCACAGATACTTCACTTAGCCCCTGCGACCCGAAGAGCACAACTTCGTCACCTGCCACCGCAGGAGAGTCAGTAATATCAAACATACACTGATCCATGCAGACCCTGCCGATTAGGGGCACTTTTCTGCCGTGCAAAAGGGCATACCCCTGGTTAGAAAGCCGCCGTGAGTAGCCGTCGGCATAGCCCACTGGTACGGTGGCGATGAGCCGCTGCCCCTTGGCCACGTAGGTACCGCCATAACCAATCGGCGTACCGTCTGCAACCCACTTCACGTAAGAAAGCCTAGAACGCAGTGACATCGCAGGGCGGAGGGCTACTCTCGCCTTGAGATGGGCCGCAGGATACAGTCCATAAAGGCCTATTCCTAAACGCACCATGTCGAGGTGGCTTTCTGGCAAGGCCATAATGGCCGCCGTGTTAGCGGCATGGCGCTGTAAACGATAGCCCTTGATTTCTAAACGGGCACAAACTCCCTCGAAAAGCGCGAGTTGCGCCCTGGCCCCGGACAAATCGACCGCGTCGGAAGCAGCAAAATGGGTGAAGATGCCCTCGACCAAGAGAGAAGGCAGGTGGGAGATGAGCTCGACGAAAGGCAGCGCATCTACTGGTCTTACTCCTATTCGGCCCATGCCCGTATCTACTTTGACATGCACGCGCGCTTTGCGCCCTAGCCGTGTTCCGGCAGTAGACAGGGCTTGCGCCGACTCGCGATCAAAGACTGTGGCGGTCAGCCCTAGTTTGACCACCTGCTCGGCACACTCTGTGGGCATGTGCCCAAGTATAAGGATGGGTACGCCGATACCCGCGCGCCTAAGCTCGACTGCTTCTTCCACTATAGCTACACCTAGGCTAGTCGCCCCCGCGGCGAGTGCTGTAGTCGCTACCTCTACCGCGCCATGCCCGTAGCCGGCTGCTTTCACCACCGCCATAAGCTCTGTCTGGCTAGACAACAGGTTGCGCACTGCTTGCGTATTGTAAGAGATATTATCTAAAGATATGTCTGCCACGGTGTGGCGATAAGCGTGCACTATTTAATCTCCCCTCATATACTGCTCTCGCCCCTGCTCTTACTACTTCACATTATACACAACTATGGCCGTAGAAAAATCCTTAGTGCATATTAGGCCGGCCGCGAACACCTGCATTAGAGGGCTACGGCGCAGGCCACCGCCAAACCCTCGGCGTGCGAAATGGTAACCATGAAACGGCTGATACCCCGCTGCTCTGCTAGGGTGGCTGCCTGGCCCCTTAGTAGCACCTCTGGCGCACCAAAGGAATCAGGGGTAATGCATATACTTTGGGGGCCAAAGCCAAGGTAGCCCGTGCCCATGGCTTTAACCACAGCTTCTTTGGCCGCCCAAAGGCCAGCCAGGGACTCCATACTAGCAAAGCTCTCACCACTAGCCAACACTTTGTTAATGAAACGCTGACCATACCTGCTGTTTAATGCGGTAATGCGGTCCACACTGGTGATATCTATGCCTATACCCAGCATTTGAATACTACCTCCCCCCGCTCGAAGACTCGGATCTTGTTCCTTCTACCGCAAAATCGCTATGGAGACAGGGCTGCCCGCGTCGGGGCAGCCCTGTGCGGCTTCTACTCAACAGTTACGCTTTTGGCCAGATTACGCGGCTTGTCGACATCGGCTCCGCGCGCCACTGCCGCATAGTAGGCAATCAGTTGCAGTGGTATAACGGCGAGAATAGGCGCTAGTAGGGGGTCAAGGCCTGGCAGGCGAATTTCTACATCATGCAAAGTTTCTGTGACATGGGGGCTGCAATTTGTCACTACAAAGGTGCGCGCACCCCTAGCCCTCACTACCTCGACATTGCTCACCATTTTCTCCTGCAAATGTTGCTGCGTGAACAGACATATGACAGGTGTCTGCGGTGAGACGAGCGCGAGGGTGCCATGCTTGAGCTCGCCAGCGGCATAAGCCTCGGCGTGAATGTAGGAGATTTCTTTAAGCTTTAAGGCTCCTTCGAGGGCCACGCTGTAGTCTAGGCCACGTCCGATGAAAAAGACGCTCTCACTTTGGGAGAGCCTTAGCGCGACATCGCGTATGGCGTCGGCCTGAGCAAGAATTTCTTCTACTAGACTGGGTATAGCCTTAAGTCCGGCGAGAAGTTCACCCGCTCGCGAGGAGGAAATGGCACCCCGAGCCAAACCGATATGAACGGCCATCAGCGTTAAGGCCGCTAACTGGGTTGTGTAAGCCTTAGTGGAGGCTACCGCTATCTCTGGCCCCGCCCAAGTGTAGAGCACATGCCTACTCTCCCGCGCGACCGAGCTGCCGACAACGTTAGTGATGGCGACCACACGACACTTTTGCCTCTTGGCCTCCCGCAGTGCGGCCAGAGTATCGGCTGTTTCGCCCGATTGACTGATGATGATTACTAAGTCGCTCGGGTCAAGAATCGGTTCGCGATAACGAAACTCTGACGCCACATCGACTTCCACTGGCAGACGAGCGAGCTTTTCAATTAGGTTCTTGCCCACTAGCCCAGCATGGTAGGCAGTGCCACAGGCCACGATTACCACTCGCTTAACGGAGTCAATCAGCTCCTTGGTCAGCCCAATTTCCTCGGCGAGAGTGGTTTGGTCGTCGAGTAGGCGCGGCGAAACAGTGTCGCGCAAGGCTCGCGGCTGCTCATGAATCTCTTTAAGCATGAAGTGTGAGTAACCTGCCTTTTCAGCAGCTACTTCATCCCAAGTGATGTAGAGCGTTTCTTTCTTGATCTCTTGTCCGCCATTGTAGAATTTAACCTCACCGGCGGTTAGGACGGCTAAATCTCCATCCTCTAGCACTACCGTCTGACGAGTGTAGGGCAGTAAGGCGGGAATGTCTGAAGCCAGAAAATTCTCTCCCTCGCCCAGACCAATAATTAAGGGGCTATACTGGCGATAGGCCACCAAGGTCAGGGGGTCATGCTCAGACACCACGGCGATAGCGAACGCCCCCTGCATGCGCTTGGCCGCTTGCGCCACCGCCTGGCCTAAGTCACCCGCGTACTCTTCTTCGATCAGGTGGGGGATGACCTCGGTGTCGGTCTCCGAAAAGAACTCGTGCCCGCGACTTCTTAGCTCACGCCGCAGCTCGGCGTAGTTCTCAATAATGCCGTTATGCACCACGGCAAACTTGCCTCCGCAACCCATGTGCGGATGAGCATTGTCATCCGTCGGGGCGCCATGGGTGGCCCAGCGGGTGTGCCCGACGCCTAGGTGCGCCTTAGTCAGGCCATTGCCAGAGACCTTGTTTTCTAGAACGGAAAGTCTCCCCGCATATTTTTCTAGATGAAGCTTGCCGTTCTTGTGTAAGACTAAGCCTGCCGAGTCATATCCACGGTATTCTAACCGTCGTAAACCATCAAGTACCACATCTTGCGCGCTTCTCGCGCCTACGTAGCCGGCGATTCCACACATGCCGCAACTCTCCATTTCAGTACATAATTAAACTAGGGTACCCCTATTTTGTCCGCCCGATTGCTCGGCCGTTTTCAAAGAGGGTTTACAGCCACCCCTAATGGCTGGAGGGCATCCGCCGATAATCGATAAACCCCCACCTCGTCAGCCTCAAGCTACTGCTAAGGCTCAGGCGCTTACGCTAGATAGCACATCAACTACGACGCTCGCTGCTTGCGAAGCGAGCTCTTTTGTCCTGGCCTCGACCATGACCCGCACGAGCGGCTCAGTGCCTGAAGGCCGCACCAAGACCCTACCCTCTGTTCCTACCATATTCTCTGCCCTAACTATCGCCTCCTTTACCGCGCCATGCTCCATGCTGGCCTTTTTGTCCCTGACGGGGACATTAAGTAGTATCTGCGGAAATCGCTCTAGCTTATCTGCCAACGCTTCTAGTGACACGCCGCGGCCAAAAGTGGCCTTAAGCAGCATCACCGCGGTCAACAGACCGTCGCCCGTAGTGCTGTGATTAAGAAAGATGCAATGCCCCGACTGCTCTCCCCCCAAAACTGCGCCTACTTGCTTCATTTCTTGCAAGACATACCTATCGCCAACCGCAGAACGCGTAATACCTATATCTTCTCGCCTCAGGCAGGCGTCAAGACCAAAGTTGCTCATGACCGTGGCCACCACCAAGTTATGGGTGAGGCTCTTCTCGGCCTTGAGGAGCAGCCCACAAATGTGCAGGAGATCGTCGCCATCTAGTAGCTGGCCCCGCGCATCGCAGGCGATTAATCGGTCGGCGTCGCCATCAAAAGCGAGCCCCACCTGTGCACCATGCGCGAGGACGGCTTGCACCATGGCGGCCGGGTAAGTAGACCCACATTCTACATTGATATTTACGCCATCGGGAGAAATGTTAAGCGGCACTACCTCGGCACCTAGCATGGTCAGTACCCGCGGCGCCACATCAAAGGCGGCACCATGCGCCGCATCGACGACGATTTTTACCCCCGTTAGATCAAGGTCCGCTATCTTTAACAAGTAATCTACATAGGCCTCTTGCTCAGTATCACCGCGAAACATCCGACCCACTTTATCCCCCGCTACTCTTTCGCGGCCACACGCTGCCTGTACCTGGCGTTCGATTTCGTCCTCGACGGCATCGGGCAGCTTATAC
The DNA here is from genome assembly GCA_018333655.1 of Bacillota bacterium. Classification (NCBI taxonomy): domain Bacteria; kingdom Bacillati; phylum Bacillota; species Bacillota bacterium. The sequence continues at coordinate 39,357 of JAGXTJ010000053.1, forward strand.
CCATCTCGCGTAAATAGCTTAATGCCGTTGTCTATGGCCGGGTTGTGCGAGGCCGAGATCATGACACCAGCTGTAGCCTGACCTAGCCGCGTAATATAGGCTAAAGCCGGCGTGGGCAAGACCCCTAAATCTACTACATCCGCCCCAGCGGACAAAACCCCGGCGGCAAAGGCCGACGCTAGCATGTCGCCTGAGATGCGTGTATCTCTCGCCATGTAGACTACTGCGCGAGATGAACTATCGTTTAACACAGCAATTGTTGCTCTACCTAGACGCAAAGCCAACTCGGGTGTGAGCTCCGTATTAGCCTTGCCTCTTACTCCGTCCGTACCAAATATGCGCATAAGAGATGCTCCTTTCCATTGAACCACAACTGACGAAAAAAGACAAATAAACCACTAAGGGCTTTTGGTCACGAGCAGCTGCACGCTTACCGTGGGCGACGACACTAAGAAAGTCCCTCTGGGCACGCCCACAACTACCTCTCGGGTCTCGTCCTCCGCTGTCCCCTCGATGTTAACTTCTATGACTATCTCAGAAAGCCCCGCTAAGACCTCGGGCGGTGCGGCGACCTCTACTGTGGCGGTCGCACTTTCTAGTCGCACGCTTTGCACAAGGGGAGCCGGCCGCCCCACAGCAACGAACCGCAGTGGCAGAACCTTGATGGGGTATATGGGCTGCACATACTGTATGCTCGGGGGGTTAAGGGTGACCTTTGGCACCACCTGCCCTAAGGAATCCTTGGCCTCCAGCACACGACTACTCTCTATGGTAGAGGTTTTGCCGGTAACATCTACCTCTACAACTACCGGAACCACCTGCCCTACGGCAGTGCTCCCCCCAAAAACGGTGACACTAGCCGGACCTACCACGCCTGGGGCCGCAAAATACCCCGGGGCTAGAGTGCCTCGCAGCACGAGCGACACCGGAAGATTCACAGCGGTGACCGGTTCGAGCATGACTTCCACCCGTGCCGGAGACACACCGACCACTTCTAAACCCGCGGGCGCGTCGACGCGCACCGCCAACTGATTGCTGCCCGCTCGAAGACCGCGCAGGTCGATGTAGACAATAAGGTCACGCGCCGTGACCGCCGCCAATACCTCGTCCGGGGCGCGCACGGTCAGAGAAACTGTCGGGACGATAGCGCTGACTAGCTCTAGGTCGGCGGGGCGATTGCGAACTTCAAGCGTCACCGCAGGAAAACGCTGCACCGGAATATCTTCTGGTTGTACGCGAACTTGGGTGGATTGCACATAGAACCATAGTACGAGGGCTAAACCTATCGCCAAGACGTGGGTGCCTATATCGCGCCTGTTCACACTCTCGCCCCCCACGAAAAAATAGAAGTTGCTTGGGTGGCGGGCAGGGCCGCGTGTAGCCGGCGCTCGAGCTCGGCGAGGTCGAGATGGCGGGCAAGCTCTCCGCCTTGCGCCAAGGAAATAGAGCCTGTTTCTTCAGACACTACTACCGCCAAAGCGTCTGTTTCCTCGGTGAGGCCAAGGGCAGCGCGATGGCGGGTACCTAGTTCTTGCTCAATTTCGGGATTGGAAGAAAGGGGCAGGTAACAGCCCGCCGCTGAAAGACGCCCTTGGCGAATAATAACTGCCCCGTCGTGCAGCGGGGTATTGGGCACGAAGATATTGAACAACAGCTCGGGTGTAACTACCGCGTCAATGCGGACGCCTGTATCCGAATACTCCGAAAGGCCACTTTCCCGCTCAATAATAATCAGCGCCCCCGTACTGCTCTTGCTAAGTGCACCGGCAGCCTGCGCAATTGCCGCCGCTACCGGTGTCTGGTCCGTGGCCGTCATAAGGCTAAACCCTTTGCCCAAAAACTTAGTACGACCTAAGTGCTCTAAGGCCCGTCGCAGTTCGGGCCAGAACAGAAGAGGTATGGCGATAAAAAGCGCTGAAATGGCCCTACTTAATATCCAGTTAAGGGTTGTCAGGCGGAGACTGTCGCTAAGGAGAGTAGCTCCTAAAAGCACTACTACGCCCTTAATAAGCTGTACGGCTCGCGTGTGCCGTAGTAACAGAATGAGCCTGTAAAACACATAGTACAAAATGGCTATCTCCAGTAGGTCGAGGATACGCACCTCGAGCAGAATCTGTTCTAGAGTTGCCCACATAGCGTCTCCGTTCCTTTCGGGTCAGTGGCGCAATTTGCTGAGCAGCCTCGCCCAAAAACCATTGCCTCGCTCTGGCAGGCTGCCTGTACTTACTTGCACTTGACCACTCAGAGCCTCCCTGACTAGCTCATAGACTTCTTTTTCTGGGCCTGCGGCTTGCTGATACCATACCTCTAACTGATCTTTGTCACATAGCTCCCCTAGGCGAGTGGCTTGGCGACTAAAGACTTTGCGGTCAGCGCGGAGTGCTTCGAGGAGCATTTCTTCGGCCTGTTTCTTTTGTCCGAGCGAGAGTAATGCTAACCCCTTGAACAAGGCGAAGTCAGCGAGCGGTAGCTTTGCGCTCTCTTCGGCACTAATATCAGGGTGCAGGGGCAACTCACACATTTCTAGAGCCTCGGCAAATCTCTCTAGGCGTAGCAAGATGCCGACCAAGTTTAGGCGAGCGTAGTGGTTGTTTTCGTCTAACTGCAAGATGGCGCGCCAAGTTTCGCCTGCCGCCTCGAGTTTGCCCTGCTGCGCTAGGACATTCGCTTTGGCGAGCAGCGCTGGCAGGTAAGCGGCATCGCGCCTAAGGGCCTTGTCCCACTCGACTAGGGCTTCGTCAAGCCTCTCGCGGCGCATAAGCGACTGCCCAAAGTTAAAATAGGGGTGCGGGCTCTCGGGGTTAAGCTCGCTGGCTTGCTGCCAGGCGGCAAAGGCTGGCGCGGGCTTGTCGGCGCGGTCATAAGCCTCGCCTAGGCTCATGAGAATATCGAAATCTTTCGGTTCTAACTCATGAGCACGTTGCAAATGAAGCAAGGCCTGCTCTAGCTGCCCTAGGCAGAGGCTAGAGAGCCCCATGTTAAAGCGCGCTCGCGCGTCATCACGACCTAGCTCTAAAATCTGCTGGCCATATTTCAGAGCGTTCTCATATTCGCCTAAGTCCAAACTCACTGCACAGAGATTTACGCGCGCCTTAACCTCTTGTGGATTGGCCTCGGCTACTTTCTGCCACTCGCTTTGTGCCTTAGCAAGTTCACCCTTAAGAACATATACCTCGGCCAGAGTGTAAAGGAAATTGCTACTGTCTGGCTCAATCGCCGTAGCTTTGCGCAAGTGATGTAGGGCACCATCTAGCATGCCACGCATGGCATAGACTTTGCCCAGAAAGTAGTGCGCCGTGGCGTGACGCTTATCAAGCTCGACTACTTTTTTCCATGCCGAAATGGCGTCGTCAAGCTGATTTTGCTCGGCATAGGCGACGCCTAAAAGGTAATGGCTTAATATACGTTTAGGATCATGCTGCACGGCTTGACGCAGGTGCTCTACGGCTTGTTCAAACTGGTGCCCCTGCATGAGGGCCACCGCTAAATCATGATGCGCTGCCCCATTCTTGGGGTCGACAGACAAGGCCTTACGGCACGCCTCGATAACTTGTTCGATCTGTTCTGCGGAAAATTTCTGCCCCAAACACTAGACCTCCTATATGCCGCCTTGCTTGATAGTAACTCTGCGAAGTGGCTAACGCCACGCCCCTCTTAAGTAGGAGCGCAATTCTTGACTGATGTTACGGAAACCAAAGACAAATTTGTCCCATGGCAAATGCGTCTGTCGCACAACCTGCCCTTGCACCCTGCCCTGTTCGCCTAGAGTATGCTCGCTCGAAATAAGATAAATATTTCCATCCACTCGACCTAGCACCCGGAGCGATGCATGGTAGACCCTCAGGTCGCCACTCACAACTACATCTTCAGGGACAATGACGCTTTGCCCGACAATGTGCACAGCGGCGCGTGCGTCAGTAGACTCAACAAAAGGCTGCGGGTGCTCTACTAACATATACGTTGGAAAGCCAAAAAACAAGAGCATAATCGCTGCCACGCCGACCGCTCGCCAGGGCAACCACGAGTTACTAAATCTCTCTGTAGTCGGTAAGCACTTAATAAGGGAGCGGGTAAAATCAGCGGGGGCTTTGACACTCGTTATGCATTTGAGACCCTGCTCAATCTCCCTAAGTTGCGCGACATAGCCTTGGCAGGGCGCACAACTGCAGGCGTGTTCATTCATCGCCGCGACAAGGCCTCTAGGTAGTGCTGTAGTATCTTGCTCTAGAGCGAGTTGGCGGTACTTACTGCAGTCCATATCTCTTACCCCCTTGGGATTCTTCATAGTAGCCCTGCTCCACCAAGAGCTGCCGCAGCGCTTCGCGCGCGCGATGTAGCCGCGTCTTGACAGTGGTAGAGGGGACACTGAGTATATTGGCTATTTCTTCATAAGACAAGTCCTCCACAAAGCGTAGCACCAAGACCATACGATAAAGTGGGTTCAACTGAAGCAAGGCTCGCTCGAGCGCGCCTTCTAAATCCTTAAACTCTGCCACTTCTTCGGGCAAAGGATCGCTACTCTCAAGCTGCCAGACGCGATCATCGTCGCCGCTCAAGGGCTCATCTAAGTATACTATTTTCTTTTTGCGGCGCAAAAAATCAATGGCGAGATTCTGCGCAATGCGGTAGAGCCAGGGTGAAAAACGCATGTTGCTGTCAAAGGCGTGAAAGTTGCTGTAGACCTTGAGGAAGACATCCTGCGCTAGATCATAGGCATCTTCACGATTGCCTGTCATACGAAAGAGAAAGGATACCATGCGGTCCTTATAGAGTTCCACTAATTCGGCAAAAGCATGAATGTCTCTTTGCTTGGCTCTACTGACCAGTGACTTTTCCACTAAATCCACCCGCTACAGACCTCATTCCTGCCGCTAATCTATACTACGCATCTATATTCGCAAAGTTACACGAAATTCCTGCCATAATGGCAGGAAAGCGTCTCTTTGCGACAGGTACGGCCATTCGCTAAGTGCTCACGTTGCCCGGTGGCAAAGCCGACTAGTAAAGCCAAAGAACCGCCCCCCGACAAAGGGGACGGTTCTAAAAGGGTCCAATCGGAAGTTTTGCGGCAAAAAGGCCTAAATTCCGTTATTTAGACGAAACTAGGCCTTGCATATAACTCCGCAAAATTTTCGATTGCCCAGAAGAACGAAGTC
>JAGXTJ010000054.1 GCA_018333655.1 Bacillota bacterium
AGCTGTAAATTGTCTTCTTCTCCCCATTTTCGCGAACCTTCTTTCCTGACAGTTTCCTGTCTTTTATTATATCAGGCTCACTAAGAATTTCGGAAATTTTGTCTAGTTTCATGGGGACATTATATTAATGATGGATCCGCTGCGCACGACTTTTTTGCTGTACGTCAGTGGGCTACAACTACACCAGGGATAGTCGCATACAACTCGACTTGGCGAAACGATAGACAGATCCCGCAACAGAACTGGGGCTGGGGCCAGCTCGGCGCTGAAATGATCGACAGGGATCCCTTAGGGACAATCAGTGGAAGCCAAACAATCGGAGTATCTCTAGCTGGAGGGACAGAGGGAGCAAGCGCCACCCTATCTTGGAGCTACACTCAACCTAATGTGACCACAAACGATCTAAGCATCTTGGTGCCGCCTCGAGCGCGTTGGGAACAACTATTCAACACTTCAGCCAGCCAAACGACTTCCGGGGGAATGGAGCCGGGAAGCGCAGTGCGAACAATCGCGCCCGCCGCGCCAGGCACATACCGATTGCTTGAGCAAAGAACAGATGTGAGATATCGTAACCCACGGCTTTTTGGTGATGATCTGCGAGAGTTCGCCCACGTGTTTCAACTATCTGTTGTCTACTAGTGACACCTGCCCGATAGGTTAGAGCTAGGCCGCCACACGATTGTTGATCTTGTGGCGGCTCGCAAAGCTTATGCTGCTCATACTATACAAGGAGGATCAAATAATGGATCTGTTTTCGGGACGGCAATGGAATGTAAGGCGGGCCTTACTGGGACTGGGGGTCATTTTGGCAATGTTGCTGATTTCAGTCATCGTAGTTAATCGACTCGGCGTCGGCGCCATGAGAGGTAGAATTGACAATGCAGTTTCCGCCCAGATCAACGACTTAATCCGAGTTTGGGAAGGGACCCCTTCCCCTGTCACAGTGGAGGGGGGTGGTGACAGATACACTCTCAGAGCAGGCCGCATTGCTTTGATGCTGCGCCACACTCAGGTCGGTATAAGTGCCGAGGAAACAAGCAAATTACAGCAAGACGTCCTAGACAAAACGGAGAGGGAGCTAGGGAAGCCATCAATGTTTGTGGTAGCACAGAGCACGACAGGCAGCGACGGACGCCTAGTTGTCTACGGATTTACGGTCAGCAGTGCTTGGGTGCCAATCGACCACGGCATATATGCTGGTCTCAACACCAGCAATAGAGAGATGAATATCATCTTTAAAGACGCGTTGGAGTGGTTCAAACAGCAGGTGACTACCTTATATGGCGGGACCCCTTAGCTAGGATTACCCATCGCATGCGAAATGACGATGTCGGGCTGGCATGACGCAAGAACTGCAGGTATAGATTGCTTTAGGGATGCGGCTGATGCACTAGCTTTTGGGGCGGAGCTACTGAAGAAAGCCAGCTCGGTCGATGAGGTTTACACCTTGTTAAGAAAAGCGTATGCTCTCGTGCAAGGCAAAACCTGTTAGCAGCAGATGCTCCCTACTAGAACCATAGCCCCCTCCATTATTCGGAGCGGGGCCTTTTAGTGTCAAGCGACACTATCATTGGCACGTGACAGGATTGCAAACAGAGCTATAATATGCTTAAAATGAATTAACTGAATTTTGGAGGGGATCACATGAAAAAAACGATTGCGTCAGTGCTTGTACCCCTGCTTGCCCTTAGCATCATTGTAGTCGCACACTTTGTTCCCCCAACGACTCCCCTTGATGAAGCCCCACAACTCGTGGTTTCGGAGTTTGTCCCGCTACTTGATCCCCCTCCGCCACGTAAGCCGTCTTTTAGCTAGTGCCCCCTTGGTCATTAGGGCACTTGAAAAGCATCCGCCCATGATTCTACTTGGCACGACTTCACAGGGGCAGTGATCACCCACAATGACCCTGCCGACCCCTTGGCACACGCAGAAGAATGACAGGGGCTCAGCAAGATTGAAGGCGATTCTATCTTGGACAGCCTAAACCGCTCGGATTTTCCATTGCAAGGAGACATACGCTTATGCTTACGAAACTGCACTTTAAGACCATTGCAGTCTCTCTGGTGCTTGCGTTGGTGTTAGGTCTCACTGGAATCGCAGGGGTCTCGCCGCAAGTGGACGCATCATTGACGACTGCGTTCGTCCAAGGCCAAATTCTCGTCGGGTTCCGTCCCGGGACACACGCGCTTGATGTTGCCTCGGTCCACAGGCTCAATCAAGGACAGGTGCTGAAGACTCTCGAACGGATCGGGGTTCAAGTGGTGCAGGTGCCCGCGGGAGACGAACTCCGCGCGGCAGCCAGATATCGCGCAAACCCCAACGTGCTTTTCGCGGAAATGGACGGCATTGTACATGCTCTAGGCTTTACGCCCAACGACCCGATGTTGCCCGACCAGTGGGGTCTGGCTAGGGTCGAAGCCACTCTGGCTTGGGGCGTAACCCGGGATAACTCCACGATACGCATAGCCATACTCGATATGGGGATCGATGCGGGCCATGGCGACATCAATCCCAAGGTGGTGGCCGCCCAGAACTTCACGACCAGCCTCACCGTGAGTGACCGGAACGGCTACGTCACCCATGTTGCTGGCCTTGCCGCTGCTGTCACCAACAACGCCCGGGGGCATAGCGGGAATGGGCTTTGACGCGGTGCTTATGAACGGCAAGGTACTAGGCGACGATGGCAGAGGCACGTGGTCATGGGTTGCCAACGGCATCATCTGGGCGGCGCCGGCTGTGGACATCGTGTCGACCTTCCCTCGGTCATCGCTCGGGGCCGACCAGTATACCTTGATGAGCGCTACTTCCATGGCGGCCCCCTTTGTAGCCGGGTTGGCGGGACTGGTCTGGACTGCTCCGTGGGGGACGAGCAACACTGCGGTTCGCGACCGAATCCAGTCGACCGTCGATCCGATCGTAACTGACCAGCCTATTGGAGGTCGCATCAATGCGGCACGCGCGGTGGGGGCGAGGTAGCATGCCTAACGACTCGGGTAGCGTCGTGGATGGTATGCTCGGGGTTCTTAATCGGCGCCATTGGACTGGGGCTGCCCGAGCGGTTCGGCGAGCGACGGCAGACTTGGCTGACTGGTTAAAGGTGAACTATAGCGAAATAAGCCTGCGAAGGGTTACTCCAATGACGTGGCCTGACGCCAGCCTTGGCTGGCCGGAACCCGATCGGATGTACGCCCAAGTACTCACACGGGGATATGCCATAGTGCTCACTTGTGGGCACGACGAATACGAGTATCGGACGGACGGACGGCGAATATTGATCCGAGGCGAACCAAAAGGACTTGAGAAGTAGGGCTGGGCGGGCCATATGCAAAGGAGGTGGATATCTTCTATACCAAAACTGGATAACTCGCTAAGCAAATCCTGTCGGCCAATGCGGAGCAGCATCAGGTCTCTTCGGTAGTAAAAAATATAAGCGTAAAGGGAGTTGTGGTAATGTCGCGTAAATTAATAACTATGTTGTTAATTGTAGCTTGTGTTCTTTCGCTGGTCGTAACATCAGGCGCCAAAGTTACCATCCTTGAAGAGAACGTACCATTCTACGGCGATCTCGATGGCAACAAGCTTTCAGACGATCTCGACGACTTACTTGCAAAGAGAAGCCCTGGTGAAAAGATATCCGTTATTGTTGTTCTCGACAGAGCCCCTCAGGACGAAGTTTTGCACGACCTCTCGCTTGGTGCTGCTGAGCTGAAGGGTCGCTGGGAACATGCTATTCAAGGTTTCTCGGTGGATATGACTCCGGGGCGCATTAGAGCTATGGCCAGACATCCTTTTATTCAGAGAATAGACTTGGAGCGCACATACCATGCTCTCGGCTTGGGCTCGGCCACAACGTGGACCGGGGTTCAAGCGGCACGTAGTACATATGCTGTGTGCGGTGATCGCGACGGCAATAGGCTTACCTATTCAAGAGACGATGTCGTGATCGCAATTCTTGATACCGGTATTCATGCGGGTCATGTGGACCTAGACGGTGGCAAGGTCATCGGCTGGTTCGATGCCATCAATGGCAGGACAACGGCTTACGATGACCAAGGTCATGGAACGCATGTGGCTGGAATTGCCGCCGGCACGGGAGAAGGCAACAACGTGGACATAGGTGTAGCGCCTGGTGCGGCCCTAGTAGGGATCAAGGTTCTGAATCGGCAGGGGTCTGGTAATACAACGCAGATTATAAATGGCATCAATTGGATGATTAACAACAGAGCCACTTTCAATATTCGTGTTGGCAACATGAGCCTAGGCTCCTCTGGGTCATCTGACGGTACCGATAGTTTATCTCAAGCTGTAAACAATGCGGTTAACAACGGCATTATCATGGTTGTCGCCGGAGGCAACTCAGGTCCGGCACTTCGCACCACAGGGTCCCCTGCTGCCGCCGCTAATGCCATTACGGTGGGCGCCCTTCATGCCCCAGGTGACAGAGGATGGGCACTGGCAGCCTTTTCTAGTAGGGGGCCCACAGCCGACAACCGCACTAAACCAAACATCACCGCGCCGGGTGCCAACATCAATGCTCCCTCTCACACTAGCTCGACAGGGTATGTGAGCCAGAGTGGGACTTCCATGGCTGCTCCGTCTATTGCAGGAGTAATAGGGCTCATGCTTGACGCCAACTACTCTTTAACTGACAGCGGTGTAAAGGATAAAAACTGGTCACAGCTTATTCAGAA